>NZ_JBXXZH010000001.1:0-117039 GCF_059640475.1 Calothrix sp. CBUCES-K 9914 | reverse complement strand
AATAAAGCTATTATTAGGAGAATTTATATCAACAACACCAGAAACACCAAATTGGGAACTAACTGTAATATCACTCAATTCTGTTTCCTGGAGACTAAGACCAATTCCAAATATGCCTTGAGTATTAATTTGGACTCTGCCACCATTCCCTTCGGAAGCATCAGCTTTGATATTACTATTTTCTTTAGGAATAGCAACAACAAATTTAGCATTAATATCGATGTTACCACCGTCACCCCTTGCATCGGTAGAAATTTCGCTATTGCGTCGTAACACCAACTTATCACTTAGGGTAAATTTAATATTACCACCATCACGACTGGTAGAGCGGGCAGTAATTGAAGCTTTATCGAGGGTGAGATTTCCACCTGCAATATAAATATTACCAGCCGTTCCCGTACCGTCGCTATTAACAGAAATACGTCCACCATCAGAGATAGTAAATTCCCGTGGGTCAATAATAATGCTACCACCATTACCTGTAGAACCAGGTAATGTGTTGGCGAATAATCCACTATTGGCGCCGTTATTATTCAAAACTTCATTTATTTTCTCATCGCCGGCGCCTGTTTTCCTAAGATTTTCTTCTACTAAAGCGACGCGCTGGTTAAAAGTTGGGTCACTTCCTGATATAGTAATACGGTCTTTGACATTGAGGAGAATATTACCTGCGTTTCCACTGCCTAGAGTAGTTGTCGAAACTTGGGCACCATTAAAAAGTTCAAAAATATTGGCATTGATAGTGATATCACCACCTTTATCCTGATTTGAAGTAATTGCAGATACAATCGCTCCATCAGCAATGCGAATATTTGGGCTAGTAAGGCTAATATTTCCTGCTGCTCCCGATGCACCTGTCTCAGTCAAGCTTCCGATTCCAGTCGAAGAACCATTTGCACTATAACCAGAAAAAATGATGGAATCAGAAGCATTAATGCGAATATCTCCACCTTGACCTTTACCTGGAGGTAAAGAAATATTTCCAAGTTGGTTAGCACTAGAAACACCAGTAAGTACAGAGGAACTTTTTGCTGTTACATTTCTAGCAGTAATATCTATATCTCCACTATTCCCTATACCACCTATTACACCACTCACAATATTACTATTGACAAGTGATATATCCTCAGATAGTTTGATGAAAATATTCCCAGCATTTCCACGTCCAATAGTTGTATTTAGGAAAGAAGAATTATTACTTATGTCTGATTTTCTTGCAGTTAAGCTGATATCTCCAGCATTGCCTTCTCCACCAGTGCTAGCATTCATTTGGGCGCCATCTAGCAAAGAAAATGAATCTGCTTGAATTACTATATTTCCTGCATTACCTTTTGCTCCTAAACCAACAAAATTATCAACACCACCAGAACCATCAATTCCTATAGAACTTGCATCTTTAATACCAGCAAAAACTATCGCTTCGTTAACCTTAATATTCACGTTGCCAGCATTTCCAATACCTCCTAAAGGATTATTATCATTCTTTGGCTGTAATGAAGTTATAATTTTAGCGCCATCTTTAAAAAATAAAGAGCCAGCTTGAATACTTACATTACCAGCATTACCTATCGCTCCAGCCCCAACATTAGCAAAGATATTACTGCTAGTAAAGAAAATAGAGTCATTGGCTTGGATTAAAATATTACCTGCATTCCCATTTCCAAAAGTTGAGCTACCAATTAATGCACCATTAGTCATATTCAAAGAACCAGTAGTAATATTAATGCTCCCAGCATTGCCTCTTGCTCCAGCTTGAACAGCATTAACAATACGACTAGGATTTCCATTATTATTCTTGCTACTATCAAAGCTAATAAAATCGCGAGCATTAATAGTTATATTTCCTGAATTTCCTATTCCATTTGTAATAGACTGAATCTCTGAACCATCACTAACTTCAAGCGAACCAGTATTAATAGTAACATTACCTGCATTGCCTTCGGCACCAGATTCTACTCCAGTAACAATCCCGTTTCTACCAGATAGTGGTCTCGCAAAAATAATTTTATCCCTAACGTTGATATCTACATTACCACCATTACCCTGACCAGCAGGTAAATCTGTTTTTGCATTTACACCTGTTGATAATAAAGCGCTGTTAGTTAAAGAAAGAGAACCAGCTTCAATTTTAATATTGCCACCATTACCAACTCCACCAGCTTCAACATTACTGAAAATATCACCATTGTTAAAATTGACTAAATCTTTTGCTTGTATAAATAAGTTACCAGCATTTCCTATTCCTTGTGTAGCTGTATCTATTTTTGCAGTATCTAATAACGAGAATGAACCCGCATTAATAGTAATATTTCCGCTACGTCCTTCTGCCCCTGTACCTAACTTAGTAAAAATTGCGCTAGGAAATGTATCTCTAGCTCCTGATATATTAACAGCATCACGAACGTTAATATTGACATCACCTCCATTCCCTTTACCACCAGGTAAGTCAGCAGTTTTTCCATCTATTCCCGTCAATATCTGAGAACTATTAGTTAAAGAAAGAGAACCTGATGTAATATTAATATGACCACCATTACCAACAGACCCTTCTGCTACACTACTAAATATATTACTATTATCTAAAAAAGCAAAATCTTTAACTAGAATAGAAATATTACCAGCATTTCCTTGACCAAATGTACCAGAATTAATTTGTGCTTCATCTGTTAAAGACAAAGAGCTAGAAGTGATTGTAATATTGCCTCCACGTCCTTCTGCCCCACGACCTAATACACTACGAATACCGCTAGGTATGCCATCTTTGGCACCAGAAATATTAATTGCTCCACGGACGTTTACATTAACATTTCCAGCGTTACCTTTTCCTGCTGCATTTTCATCATTTTGGCGCCGAACTAATGTTTGAATTTGCGTACCATCAGTAATTGATAGTGAACCAGCCTCAATATTTATATTACCGCCATTTCCTACGGCGCCTGCTTCCACGTTGCCAAATATTCTGCTTGTATCTGCTAAAGAAATAGTAGAACCAGCTTTAAAATTAATACTACCACCATTTCCTACAGCATCAGCTTCTACACTACTAAGAATGCTTGCACCTAATATAGAGATATTATTACCAGCTTCAAGACTGATATTACCACCATTTCCTACGGCGCCTGCTTCTACATTACTATCTAAACTAGAACTACCAGTCAGAGAGATAGCATCATTAATTTTGAGTAATATATTGCCAGCATTACCATTCCCAAAAGTGCTGACATCTAAGAGACTTCCATCAGTTATGGAAAGCGAATTAGCAATAATGCTTATGTTACCTCCATTTCCTCTTGCCCTCGATTGTACACTACTACCAATCAAGCCATCATTTACAAGCACTTTATCTGCTGCAAGTATAGATATATTTCCCGCATTCCCAGTACCAAATGTATCAACGCTCAATGTTGCATCCTTACTTACAATCAATGAACCTGTAATGATATTTATATTACCACTTTTACCAATAGCTTCCTCATTCAAAACATTACTAATACGAGAATTCTCATCAGTTAAAGTAACTGTTCCCGTCGCATTTATTTGTATATCACCCGACTTACTCGTGGGACTACCCAATTTCTTATCAATACCCGCTCTAACAAAACTTCCTCCACTAACATTCACATTCTTTGCAGTAAAAGCAATATCTCCACCACCGGAACCACGAACATTAATTTCTGCTCCATTAGTGACGGATATATTACCCCGTTCCATACCTTCAGGAATGTTAAAACTCAAACTATCACCAGCTACATTAAACCCTACAGTACCAGGCGCCGCTAAACTCCCAAGCTCTATTCTTCCGTTATACGCGCGCAGTCCACCACCTTCTATATTGATATCACCACCCAAAAACAACAAACTCTTACCATCCGGCACACGCAACCCGGTGATATTATCACCAACTAGATTTTTTTCCGCAGGTGCAACAGAACGATTGGTAATATTACCTCTAGATATTTGATTAAATAAAAAAGCGGAAGGATTGATTGTCAGCACATCAGCAGGTTGACCACCACTCGCATTGTATACTCCGCGTTCGCCAAACTGAATTCCGTTTGCCGTCGTCGCTAAAAACGAACCACCAACATCTAACCTCGCATTTTGCCCGAACAGAACTCCATTCGGATTCATTAAATATAGATTTGCTGTGGAAGGTGTGAAGTTATTTGCTTGATGTACACCCAGAGTTCCAAAGATTTGTGAAGGGTTAGTTCCTGTTACTCGTGCAAAAATATTTTGGATATTGGCATTGGGAGTCAGAAAATAAGCTCCTCGGTTTTCGCTGATGTTAAACTCTCTGAGACTATGAAACAAATTCTGCCCACGTTCGGCGCCACCTATTATTGCATCGTTCGTGGCGCCGTTGAAGTTGAAAATAACTCTCGAAGACTCAGTTGCTCCTAGTGTTTCGTCGGGTACAATGTTACTTTGGGCAAAACTAGAACTGATAGACGTAGTGAAAGCACTTACGCATCCAAGTAAAAGAGATGTAGTCAAACGCCAAATAATACTGCCCAAACCAACATTTTTCACTTCGAGTCTCCCCTGGTGTTGAAAAGTTCAATGTTTCGGAACAATTGATTTACTAATGGGCGCCTGTCTACACTTATCCAAGCAAGACAAACCGAGAGTAATAATCAATATGTCTTTAAAAATACCATGAGAATGTTTCCACACAAAAGTAATCTATACTACATTCATATATCACCCTAATAGTGGTATGGTTTTGTCTATATATAAATTTAAAATCCTCCCTTAGTCTGGTTTTCGTTTAAAAACCTTTAGAATCAGCCAATGAAACACCTATCTCGCAAGCATCAATTACTGATATCCCTTTGCTGCATTAGCCTTACGGTATGTTTGTGGTTAGGTAATGTTACATCTAGTACTATTCAAATTCAAATCGGTAAAGCTACAAATGCACAAAACAGTACATCAAGTCAATGGGTACAAGAAGGTGTCAAAAAATATCAAGCAAACCAATACCTTGATGCAATTGAAGATTGGAACAAAGCTCTAGATATTGAAAAAAATAATAGTAATCCTCAAAATAAAGCAATCATTTTAGAAAACTTAGCCAGAGCATACCAGCAAGTAGGGCAAACAGAAAACGCAATAAAACACTGGGAAAATGTAGTACAAACGCAGCAACAGTTGAGAGATGTAACAAAACTTGGACGCGCGCTTACCGAACTAGCACAGGTATACACTAGTTACGGGCAACCCAAAAAAGCGATAGAGCTTTTGTGTAATCCCGATAAGAGCAATAACTGTCAAACTGGTTCAGCGGTGCAAATTGCTAAACATAATACAGATATTGAGGGAGAAGTCGCTGCATTGGGAAGTTTAGGAGATGCTTATCAGTTATTGGAAGGTTGCGAAGAAAAAAGAAAATGTCGGGCAATACAAAGTCTTAAAGACAGCCTTAATAAAATTAAGCAAAACAACAAAAATAATAATAATCAAAATTATGAAATTTATGTATTGAATAGCTTAGGTAATATTTATACTAATCGTGCATCATTGAGTTACCGTCGTGCTTTTTTTATTGAAAAGCAGGAGTTTAATAATTTTCCTAATAGAAAACCTGATTTACAAAACAATGAACTTGATTCACAAAAAAAGAGGACAGAAGCAAAAGAAGATGATACAATTGCATTAAATAATTTTCAAGACAGCTATAATATTGCTCAAAAATTAGACGAAAAAGCCGCAAAAGTCAAAATTTTACTCAATGAAATTCCTATTTATTACCGTACAAATCAAGGAGACAAAGCGAAGCAAGCATGGAAAAAAGTTAGAGAATTATCAAATTCTTTACCCAAAAATAGTCAAATAGTTTATACATATATTGACTTAGCGGATAAATTGCAGTCAACAGTAGATAATAAAGGTGTACCATTAAATCTTAATAAATGTTTGCAAACATTAAACAACTCTCCTGAAGATTTTAATGAAGCTCAAATACTACTCAAGGAAGCTGTAAAAATTGCTCATAAAATTAAAGATAGTCGTGCAGAGTCTTTTGCACTTGGCAAATTGGGTAAATTATTTGAGTGCAGTAATAAATATGATGCAGCGTTAGCATATACTCAAGAAGCTAGAAAAGTAATAGAACAAAACTTAGCAGCGAAAGATAGCTTATTTATTTGGGAATGGCAAGCAGCACGAATTTTAAAACAGCAAAATAAGATGAATGAAGCGATTATTGCTTATCAAAATTCTATACACACTTTAGAAAAAGTTCGCCAAAACACACTGAATGAGAATCGAAACTTTCAATTTGACTTTCAAAACGAAGTTGAACCAATTTATCGCGAATTAATTGCACTACAGTTAAATATAGAAGTTGGAGAAAAAGAAAATAAATTAAATAATCAAAATTTAGTAGATGCGTTAGAGACAATCGACTCGTTTAAAATAGCAGAATTACAAAATTATTTTGGTAGCGATTGTATAATTACTGTTTCTAATGAAAACAAAAAAGACAAAAAAAATAGGTTTAAAAATAAAATATTGTCTTTAACCAATGATAAAAAAACGGCTATTATTAGTTCGATTATCTTAGAAGATAAAATCGCGATTATTCTAACTTTACCTAATGGAGAATTAAAAATTAAATTGGGAGATAGAGAAACTATTCAGAAACAAGTAATTGAGTATAGTAACGGGTTAAAAGAAGATGCTGAAGATAAATATCGTATACCAGCACAGCTTCTTTATAATCAGATTATCCGCGAATTTGAGCAAAGCTTAACACCTTCTATAAATACGCTTGTATTTGTGCAAGATGGAATTTTTCAGAGTGTCCCAATGGCAGCTTTGCATGATGGCAAGAATTTTTTAGTTCAAAAATATGCAGTAGTAAACACACCTACTCTCTTACTGACAGATGATAAGGACTTTGAACGAAAAAACTTGCAAGTATTAGCATTAGGTTTAACTGTTAAAAAGAAACCATTTCCACAGTTAAAAAGTGTAGAAACAGAATTACAAGCTATTCCAAATCGTATAGAACTTAAAAATGAAAAATTTACACGTGAAAATATTGAAAAAGAATTAAGTAGGCAGATATATTCTGTAATTCATATTGCTACTCATGGAAAGTTTGGTATAGAGCCAAAAGATACATTTTTAGTTACATGGGATAATGACAATTTTACTATTAACGAACTAGATAGAATAATTCGCAAGACTACAACAAAACAGAATAGAATTGATTTACTTACTCTTACTGCTTGCAACACTGCTGTAGGAGAATCATTAGGATTGGCAGGAGTTGCCATACAAGCAGGAGCAAAAAGTATCCTAGCATCATTATGGTCAATTAATGATCAAAGCACATCAAAGTTAGTTCAAGCTTTTTATACAGGTTGGAAAGACCCTGAACTAACTAAAGCAATAGCATTACAAAAAGCTCAAATTGCACTAATTAAAAATTCTATATATCAACATCCTTATTTTTGGGCGCCATTTGTACTAGTAGGCAATTGGCAATAAAGGTTAATCCTAAGAAACCGAATTTCTAATAAGAAGCTCGGTTTCTGTTCGAGATGCAAGATAAAATATTACTTACTAATACTTTTCTAACTCATTAATTATTCCTTTTAATCGCTGCTGTAATTCTTTATTGGCATTTTCATTGTCATTTTCATTGGCATCTTCATAAACATCTTCTTCTATTAATGTACTAAGTAACAATCGTTGATAATCTCGTGTTGATTTATCTTGTGACGCGCGCAAAGTTTGCATAAATGCATCATACCATATACCATCACTTGCATAAATTTTTGCTTTGTCTAATGGATTACTACGCGATTTAATTGTGTTTTTTAATTCAGGTGATAGCTCATCTAATGTAAATTGAGATTCGTCTTGATATGAGTCTGAAATATCAGACGAATTACAGTAAATTTTTACTCGCCAAGTATACTGTTCGTTGTAGAATAGTTTAGAAGTTTTAGGTAGTGTATACTCATTAATTCCCTTTTTGCTCAGTATTTCACCCATACTTGTTGAGTAAAAGGGTTCTTGTTCTTCATTTCGATATACAAAAATTCTTATTAGGTAAGTTCCTGAGTCAGGTACATACCAAGCTAAAGTAGGATTTTCTGATGTCATTAGACCCAAATGCTTCTTAGTCCCTAAAGTTGTCAACTGTATTTGTGAATTCGTTTCCTCACAAGAACCAGAACCACGTTTTGCAGTAATTGTTGTTTGACTTGTAATTTTTTTAGCATTTGTACGTTTTTTGTAACCCTCTGTTACATTTAGTTTTTTCGGTTGTTTAGTAGTGTTATTTTGACTAATCAAAGATTGATTATTAGTTATATAGTAAGCGCTTACTGGATTCAAAATACTAAAAAACAGTATTAACGAATAAAACAAAGAGATGTATTTATTTTTTAGATTCCCATAGGAAATTTTCTGCTTGTTCATAGTTTTAACCCAAATATTATCTTATTTATAGAATACGAGGTTTTACTTAGAAAAACTACAAACATAAATGTCTGTTTATATGCAGAAAAATGCACTAGTACATTATGTCTAAATATTTTATACTCTGTATCGTAAGCAAAAAAAAATCATGTAGAGACTTTACATGTAAGGTCTCTACATTATAGGTTCTAATTATTTTCCATATTACCAGATAAGTTCACAAATGGTGCCACTGATAATTGGTAATGATAAAAAACAGGAATTTTTAATTAAATTATTTTAAATTTATCTTTTGAGTATAAGCGTTACTCCTGTATAACTTTTAATAGCTTTGCTTGCTTGCGGTAATTTTTTATATTTCTGCCTAATTCTTCTAACACTTGGTCTTTTTGGTTGTTTACTAGTGTTATTTTGACTCATGAAAAATTGATTATTAGGTACAGAATGAGCGCTTACTGGGGCTACAAAGCTAAAAAATAGTATAAATGAATATAGTAAAGGTATGTATTTGTTTTTCCAACTTTTATAAAAAGTTTTCTGATTATTCATAGTTTTCGTATGTGGTAATATTATAAGTCCTAATTGTTTTATATATTTACCAGATAAATTCACAAACAGTACCTTTTGGACTATGGGAGTATCTACGGAAGTCTCCCCGAAGGTTGTTTGCTAATTTATGAGTTAATTTTGTTCCCAAAGACTGAGATGGAGATGTCTCGTGCATTCCTATTCCATTATCTATAACTCGAATTACTTGCTTCCCATTTTCTTGTTTACAAACAATATGCAAGCGTGTGGCGCCTTTGGCATGTTTACCAACGTTAAGTAATGCTTCCTCAAAAAATCTACATAACCCCCGCTTATCTTCTGTATTCAGCTTAGAATCATCAAGTGGGTCGAAGTTAATAATTTTAACTTGAATACTTTTAAAATAGGGAAAATCTTTTTCTAAAGTATGTATATAAACATTTTGTAACAATTCCCGTAGTGGTTGACGTAAATTGATTTTCATATCATTTCCCAATACCAAAACATTCTCTTCATCTAGTACATGTGATTTATCGTCATCACAAATATCTCGTATTTCTTTATTTAAATATTCTAATTTTAATAATAAAGACTCAGATATATTATCTTTCTCTCTAAGAAGTAACTGTAGAGTTTGTAGTGGTTCGTTATGAATTCTCGTAAAAATACGTTGTTTAACTAATTCTTTTTCTTTAAGTCTTGACTCGCGTTCTTTAATATCTTGGTAGTAACGGTAAAATAATGTAGCTGTTAATCCTCCGCCATTTAGCCACAAAATTATTAAACTTGGAACAACAGGAACCCACCAACCAAGAATAATTAATCCATAGCAAAATAAAAGTAAGAAACCGCTACTAGTCAGTAAAACAACCATTATTTTCCAGGGTGAACGTAAAAATCTTCCAAGACTTATTCCTACTATCCCCCAACTAAAAATCCATATATACTCCCAACCATCAGACCAAACGTTGAGTAATGGCCTTCTATCTAATACCGCACTAATAATTTGACTTATAGCATGGGCTTGGGCTTCTACACCATATAATAGTGCTGGATTTATCCCTCCAACTGCGGATGAGTTGACAATATCTTTAGCACTTAAAGCAGTGATACCCACTAATACAATACGATTTTTAAAAAATCCAGGTTTCACTTTTCCACTTTCAACTTCACCAGCGGAGATAAAACGAAAGGGTTGATTTCCACTGCGATAGTTCAATAATATTTGATTTTCGCCTTCATCTGCATTAATATATCCTCCAAAATTACGTTGAAAGCGCGTTAGTTCTAGGGAACCAAAACGAGCAGCAAGTGGGTCTTTGTTTCCTGGTTCTAGTCTAATATTTTGGTCATGAATTTGTAAATAATGTGCTGCTAATAATAAAGAAAGAGATAAGCGAGGTTCTGCTGACCCATAAGAAATATCTAAAATACTGCGTCGTAAGTAACCATCGTCATCAAGTATCGCATCTGCGAAACCAACCATTTCTGGAGCTATTTTTGGTGGTGGTGCTATCGTATAGCCATCACGGTCTTTTAAGACTTTTTCAACTGCGAATACATCTTGATTGTTTTTATCACTAAAAATCGCATTTAATTGCTTATCTCCGGGTTTAACAGGAACATTCCGAATGATATCAAGACCAATTAAAGCCGGTTCATAGGAACGAATCTTTTTTAATAAATTAGCAATGTTACCATCTGGAATTGGGTAAGTTTTGGCTTTTTCAATATCCTTCTCAGTAATGCCAACAATTACGATTCTTTCATCTACTGGTTCTGGAGGACGTAACCGTAAGAAATTGTCTAACATTACTAATTCAAAAAATTGTAATGAACCTGTTAGACGTGCGATGATAACAGCAAGAAATATTAGTAAACCTGGCAGTAAACCAACTTGCCAAACAGCTAATTCTGATTTCACTTTATTCCAAAATGGATGCATAATTATTAACTTAAAAATATTTTATTTTTAATGAAGAATTCATTTATTAATCAATTAATCCTTCTTCTCTAGCTCGTATACCTGTTTGAATCCGGAGATTTATTCTTTTTTCTGGACAATCATAAATACTCAATGCATCCTGAATATTTGACCAATGGCGCCGTACTGTTCTCTCACTTATATTCATCTCCTCGGCTATTGCTTTGTCTTGCAATCCATGATTAAAAGCAAAATTCAATACTCTTAACCAGTCTTCTTTAATTTCCAACCCTGAACGCATTTCTTTAGGTGTATAAGTGACATCATTAAGTGCCCAGTCTACCCTAGTTAACATTTCTTGTGTTGTGAGCTTTTTTTCTGCGACTATAAACCCGGCACCATGTTCATGAATTGCGAATTTTAATTTCACCAAAGGACGGAAATCAGCACTTTGTACGACAATAGGTAACTTGGGATAGCGCTCCATCACCGTCTTAATTAAATTAATTCCTACCTCTGAACGTGCGTTTCCTCCATCTTTATCTGGTATAGAAATATCAACTACAAATAAATTGGGCTTAACATTATCTAACTTTTCTAAAGCTTCCCATGCGTTTTTAGCTGTATGCATATCCACTTTTGGGTAGTGCTGCTCTAAAACCTGGACAGTTGAGCCTAAAATTAACTCATGGTCATCAACTACTAAAATCTTTAATATTTCTTGGTTAGATAAAGTTTGACTCATGGTAAATACTCCAAGTGAAAAGTAGGTTTATGACTTATGACAATTTACATCGCTTCTCCAATTGAAACGACATATTAATATTGCATCTTTTTGATGATAATAAAATTTTCCAGAAATTAAAATAGCAAAAACTCTATTGATATAATTTAACTCTCTTATTCGTCTGAATTTGTTGACAACAAGAGTATCTTGATAATTAAATTTGACTGTTACTTCATTTAAATCTCCTTGCTTGGCTAAACAAACTTGTATTTGCTGCGGTATTTTATCTTGCAATAAAATAACTTGGAACAATCGATTTAGTACCGATAACAAGACTCGACTGTGTATAGGAGACTCGTTATCCCAGTCAACAGGTAGTTTCATCATCCAACTTGCTGCTGTCACTTTTATCTTCCAAGTAGAAACCAAGTACTGAATCGCCAATGGTAGACTATCGTTGACATAAGCAGGGGATAGGTGATTAATCAACTCCGTAACTGCATCATATATCTTTTCGATGCTATTTAAGTATTTTTCCTTAACTTTGCCAGAATTTGACGTGAGATTTCCATTTGATAGTTCTATACTCCGGCGAAGGAAAAAAGACTCTTGTAACAAGCCATTTTTAGCAAACTCCGCTTCTTCGTTGAATTCTATAGATTGCCTCTCATACCACCACTGCAATGCATTTTTTGTACGATAACGTGAACCCAGAAGCATTGCTATTGGTATAAAAGTAGTTAAGATTACAATCTGCTCAACAGAAATCATTGTTTGAATGTAAATAATAAATAAATTGTCATAGACCACACAACTATATACGTTGATGATTCAATATAGAGTAATACTTTTAACAATGTAAGAGTTCTCTGTGTCAAAGTATAGGCAGAAAGTACTTAAAAGTGTGGCACTTTTATGCCATCAGCCAAAATCTGATAATATTATTGTATTACTGACAATCCTGACCCTGATATAATCGCTAGCATTAGTACAGATTTACGCTGGTAAGTGGCGCCGGATTTAAATTTAAGTTTAGATTATGGAATTCCCCGATAAAATATCATCTTAGCGGAAGACGTAGCATATGAATTAATGCAACACCTGTAATTCCCCCATATGTGATTCCCATTATCACCCCAGTCAGAACTAAATTAAAAAAAGTTCCTGTACCCAAACTTATATATCCCAATAATACACCTATAGCAGAAGCAAAAGCGTTTGCATTAACCCACAAAGTTATTTGCTTGATACTTGCTTGCAATCTTTCTATCATTGCCAAACCCTGAGCAAAACCCATCAAAATCCCCATACAAATTCCCAGCCAAAATAATTTTATAAATATAAATAAAGTCCCTACCCCTTCAGTATTTAACAACAATTCTAAAATAATTACCGTACTTAGCAGCAATAACAATATCCACCCTAAAAATGCTGCAATTGTTGTTCCGGCTAACCAGAATATGAAATTACGAATATACCGACGCAAAACCCAATATCGTGCAATTCCTAATATAACCCCTCTAATTAATCCAACTAAAATCAATATATGATTAGAATTTCCATTCTCACCAAATTTAACCGAATGAATCATAATTGAAATTATCGTAAAACTCAGAATCTCTGCCACTACATTCACAATTATCCATTTTTCCCATAAAATTAATGTATGTCTGCAGATCAAATTTCGAGGTGTGGGTTTCAGAGCTTGCATCATAATCTCCATCACAAAGCTAATAATTCATGTTATGCAGTATTTCAATCGATACGTACTGTTGCAAATAAAGCGGTGCCACTTCCATCAGCACTAACACCTACACAACTTCCGCACATACCTTCATCACCACTAGCAGATTTAGTATTTAACAAAAATGGAACAAATGTGATAGCAAAAACAGCAGTCATTGTCGCCACAGACTTAAAAAAGTGTTGCATAATAGCCTCTATTCAACTCAGTTGTAAATTTTTTCAGATGTTTAAGCCGTCAGTGTTTTTACTGACACTTTCAGATTAAAATAACAGCCAAGTAAATAAAATAACCAAAGCGACCACTTTACTGGCACGAAAAGTTGCCAACAATGGCACAAAAGTGTAATAGACCCTAAATAAGTCGGCGCCAAACACAAATACAGTAGAGACGCGATTAAATCGCGTCTCTACAATGTGCTGATTATTTCACGATAAATGTCGCGCCATCACTAAGTTGAGAACTACCGTCACTGAAATTTGCAGTTATCCACCATTCTGCACTGGCTCGTGCAAAACGCACCCCAGGACTGACTGTACAAGTACTGTTGCTAGTACAATTAGCTTGTGTAGGAGTAAAATCGCGATTAATTTTACCTGCTACATTAGGGTTGCTATACTCGTTAACCCAAAGTTTGTAACTGGTAGCTCCAGGTACTGCTTGCCAAGAAAAACTTGGCGTATTTGTTGTAATTTCACCTTTAGGCGAGATAAGTACTGGCTTTGTCACACTCACAAGCTGCTTAAAAGTTTGACCAGAAGGTTTAATTTGACCGTTAATGTCAAAAAGTCCAAACCTACCCTCACGGTCATCTTTTGCATATCGGTCAACAAGTTGATACCAACAAGCAACAGGAACAAAATTCCAAGTGTTAATTAAGGCGATAGAAGAGCGCAGATGGTCAGCTTGGTCGTTTGGAAATTTAGAGCCATTCCATCCAGTTGTGCTACTGAAACCAAATTCAGTAAACCAAATTGGCTTATCATCGCTTTTGGCTAACATAGCTTGTCTAACTCGCTCAACACCAATTTTGAAGCACCACAATTTAGAATTTTCAACTCCTGCTGGACATTCATTTGGTCCATAACTCCTACCACTAGAATCACCAGGATAAACACCAGTGTAAGGATGCATTGACAGCGCATCAAAGTAACCCTTAATGCCAGCCTTATACATTTCGTTTACATAATCAACATCCCCAGCAGCAATGGCGCCTGCTAATACTGTAGCCTTGGGGTCAACACTTTTGATTTTAGTGTAAGATGCTTTTACTAAATTTGTGTATTGCGATGCACCTTGAAGATCAATAAACAAATTGCTCAAATCATTGATTGTAAAAGGACGAGAGCCAAGTGGTTTCCAATTAGCTTTAAGATTAGGCTCATTCCAAATTTCCCAAGCATAAACCCGACCACGATAACGCTGTACAAGTTTAGCAATAGCGTTTGCATAATCATTGTAATTGATTGGTGGGTATAGCAAGTAATCGGTGTAATTTGAGTCGTTGCATCTTTTATTTGGTGCAGATGAAGCCCAACACGGTGTCTGTCCTAATTCAATAATCAGCTTAATTCCCGCATTTTCGGCAGCAGACACATCTGCGTCTAATTCATCCCAGAACCATTGCGGAGTTATTCCTGCTTGTTGCGGTTCCATTAAATGCCAAGTTACTGGTAAACGAACAACTTTTGCTTCTACTTGTTGCACTTGACTAATTCGCTCTGGCAAATTACGTCCTACCTGTCTGGCAATATTAAACTCATGTACTCCATATAGCTTACTACTACTTTGTTGTGCGCTAATCGGTCGAAAAAATATAATTTGAGAGAAAAATAATATCAATTGCAAAACAACCACTAACATTAAAATTGATATGAATTTTCGCATGAGCAATCTCCTTATTTTTCTTGAAGTTCATACTCTTACTTTTCCACACTACCAAAATTTAGGCGCCTAAAAATATACCCAAACTCTGACCAGAAGCTAGCTTAAAAGTACCAGTGGGTAAACCTGCGGTAAAAGTAGTGCGAACATCTGCAACCAAATCAAAACCAGACCCCCTCGCAACAAACAAATCAAACCCAGCAGCATCTCGTCTAGCAAAATAAGTTTCACCAACCCCCAACCGAATCACATCTCCACCAGATAAATCCGAGATTTGAGCATAATCACCATTACCAAAACCATAGTAAGACCCACTGCCGTCGCCTAGAACAAATGCATCATTATTATCTCCACCAACCAAAACATCAAACTCACCCTTACCGCGCGAAAATTGATTAGTCCCCAACAAAATATCATCACCAGCATCACCAACCACCAAATCATTGCCAGCAGAACCAATCAATAAATCATTGCCACCACCACCAAAAAGAGAATCATTGCCAGCAAAACCATCAATCGTATTATTAAAATTATTGCCTACAACCTTATCACTATTACCAGTAGCCAAAACGTTAGTAAAATTTACCACTTGAAAATTCAGCGAACCAATTCCTGGAACATTGTTAACAGTCAACCGATTTTGGCTTAAATCAATATTTAAAGAAGCTCCTTCCGCACCACTCGAAGCATTGATTGTATTTCCTAAAACATTAGGAGCAATAATTCTTTCAACATCCAATAATTGGTCAGTTCCGAAACTACTTTTACCAATACCACCACGAGGAAAAAGTGAGATAGCTTGCCCAAAATTACTGTAATCAACAGTATCAAAACCGCTACCACCATTAATTAAATCATTTCCAGCAGAAGAAACAAAAGTATCATTACCTACAGAACCAAATAATCTGTCATTATTTTTAGTACCAAAAATCGTCATTGATTTTTCTCCAATTTAATTACTTTTCAAAAACAAATATCTTTGTGCAGTAGGTTGGGTAGAGGAACGGAACCCAACAGCCAACTCCTCATTAATGTTGGGTTACGCAAAGCCTGCACCCAACCTACAATTTGCTTAAAACCTATAACCAACACCAACTTTCCAAAGTGTTCCACCCCCATTAGTGAAATAAGTTCCATCACCATAGAGGACAACATTTTGGTTAATAGCTCCCTCGGCGCCTGCTTGCACCACAGCGCCAGTGCCCAAAGAAACCGAAGAATTGCTATCACTTATCGAAACCGCAGAACCACCAATACCTGCATAAATATTTGCGTTTTTACCAATACCAAAATCATAAGTAACAGTCGGTACAACCAAAGTTGCACATAAACCACTATCACAAGCACCCGTAACAGTAGTTCGTATCGAAACAGGATTTAAATCAATACGTCCTGTTACAGATGCTGCGGCGCCACTTCCATCAGCACTAACACCAACACCTATATAACTTCCGCGCATTCCTTCATCCGCACTAGCAGACTCAGTATTTAATAAAACTGGTACAGATGTAGCAGCACAAACAGCAGCCATCGTCACCACAGACTTCAAAAAGTGTTGCATAATAACCTCTATTAACGCGCGTTCTTAATTTTTTTCAGATGAGTGTAAATAGGAAATCAAACATCTGTATAATTACTTTTCAGCTTTAGAACTTGATGTTTGAGCCGTCAGTGTTTTTACCGACACTTTGAGAATAAAACAGCAAGCAAGTAGATAAAAGAACCAAAGTGACCACTTTACTGGCATGAAGAGTTACCAGTAAATGGCACAAAACTGTAATAGACCCATCCGAAAATAAAATTTGCGGTTTCCAGTGGGATTCCTTAATTCCAGCTACATATCCTTCAATAGTTTTAGGCGATAGGAAAGGAATTGTCATTCCCCAAGATCATCAAGAATAAATTGACGGGGATTTTTCAGAATAAAAGTACCATTTTCTTTAATTAACTCACCTGTGCAGTAAACAGGAAGACGTTCTTGATAAGCTTTAAGTGCAAGAATATAGTCGTGATCTGCTAACTCAGTATGAATAGGGCGTAACTTATCAACAACGACACCAAGTAGCGTAACTTCTCCACCAAGGTATCCAGCATGTGGAGTTGCAATATGAGTAATAACTCCCTGAATAGTAGTATTAGGCAAGTTTGTAACTAAGGCGCCTAATATTTCAAACTGTGAACGGTTTTCTGCAAGAGCAAGAGTTTCTACAACTTCTGCCATGCGTCTATTAAAATCTACAACTTCTGGTTTGAGGGGAAGTAAAATTTCAAAATCGTCTAAAGTCCATATACTAGCTTTGTCACCACGGAGTTGCTGTTGCTGCCAACCATGTGCAGCTAAGTACATTTTTACTTGTTGAGGGTCAAGATATTGAAATTTTCCTATATCCGGGAATATTGCTGTCATAATACTTCTTGGGCAGCTATACGTTCCATTATAGTTCTGAGTGCATTGGGACTAAATATATTTTGGCGTGGAATTTCGATAGTAATGGTTGCTTGGTCGTCAAGCAGTGGTTGTCCTCGTAGTGATAACCAATACGCACAACGTTTGATACATAAAGATTCTTCGGTTTGAGACAACCAGTCATCTACATCTGTTGGTAGCAAGACAACTATCAACAGTTGTGGCACAAAAGGGTCTTGTTCACGAAGTTCGTTATAATTCTTAGCTTTTAACCTATATTTAATAAGCTCATCTTTAAGACTATCTTGAGATGTCGATTTAATTTGTACATCGAATCTAGGTAAACGTTTTGAATTAATTTTTCCCGGTACGGTTATCGTAGCGTCTATACCACTATCATCTAACCTACGTGTAGCAGTTTGGAGAGAGTAACCCACACTACTTGTAACAGCATTAATATAAGCAAGACTAAAGTCTTCTTTTTGAGTGTTAAGAGTCATTCTCAAAAAATTAAATTGTATTAATATAGTAGTTCCAATATTACTCAATTAGAATATTAACTTAAAATCGATCATATCAACTCTCTGACCGCTCTTAAATATCATCAGCGTTGGAATGCTGCGTACACCATACTGAGAGGCAACATTGGGATTTTCATCTGTATTTATTTTAATGGCTCTTGCGTACTTAACTCCCAAAAAATCAATAAACAGTAACAATAAGTTAAAATTGAGCAAACATTGACAACAACGAAAGTCATAGTATAATATTTTTTATATTTTATTATGGCTTCACGACGTGTTGCAGAGAAGTTAGGAGAGAAGCTAGAAGGTACTGCTGAGGTTTTGGGAAAAGAAACTGTTATTTATGCAATTAGTCGCGAGGAGTGGGAAAATAAATGCTCATAATTATTTTGATCCCCCCTAACCCCCCTTAATAAGGGGGGAATAAGAGAAAATGTTAAATTGTGCTTATTTTTGTAAAAATATTCTATCAAATCTTAGCCCCCCCTTATTAAGGGGGGGTTGGGGGGGATCAATATCACCAAGCTCAAAAACAAAATGTCAGAATACCTTAAAATCGAAGAATTAATTGCACATCCAAAGCTGTTTAATCCAAATATTAACTTTGATGGCACAAAAATTGCTTACGTCAAGCGTCAAGTTGACTGGGATAGTAACGCTTATCAATGGCATGTTTGGATTTATGAAAATGGTAAACATTATCCATTAACGCGCGGTAAAAACGAAAGTTATCAACCTAAATGGGCGCCAAGTGGAGGTAAGGATTCTAACTTACATTCTAACACTCTGGCTTATTTAGCAAAGCCAAATGAAAGGGATAGGAAAAGACAAATTTTTATTAAGTCTGAAGGTGATGTTACGGGTGTTCAAGTTTCTTATGCTGCTGAGGATATCACCGCTTTTCAATGGGCGCCATCTGGATCAGGATTTTTCTTTGTCGCACGTGATGTTGAAGCAAAACCTATTAAAAAACGTCGTGAGCTTTATGGTGATATTGAATATGTAAATCGTGAATACCGCTATAATTGTCTTTATTATTTAGATTTAAATACAGGTTTACAAAAAACAACTGCCATTAATACATTACCAAAGGATTTACGCGAAGGCAATAACAACGAAGAAGCGAACGGTAAAAAGACTGAGGAAAAAGATGAACTGTCTATACAGTTTACTGCCTTGAAAAATCTCCATGTTTATGAATTTGATGTTGCGCCTTGTGGTAATAAAGTGGCCGTACTTGCTGCACCCTCTCCAATTTTAGCAGAACAAGACAAAACCGAAGTTTATATTTTACATATTCAGTCTAAGGAAGTTAAAAAACTTGACGTTCCTTTTGTTGGTATTAAACGGAATATTTTATTTTCTCCGGATAGTACTTGTGTTTGCTTCACATATTTACGTACAGGTAAATGGTTTGATGATAAGCGTATAGCGGTTTATAATTTAAATTCTGGTGAAATAACTCAACTGTCTCAAGAAACTACAGGTATTGCTGAATGTATTTACCCTCTGCGCTGGACAACTAAAGGAATTTTGATTTGGTGGCAAGAAAAAACCAGCAGTACAATTGGTTTTCTCCAACTTAATGGCGAAGTAACTCCACTTGTAGCAGATACAAATTCAGATATCACTTCCTTTATACAAATTGCAACAATTTCTTTGGATGGTACACACTTCGCTGATATTAGAGGTGATGCAAAACATTGTTTCGAGCTTTACTATAATAACTCGCGCGTCACAAATCAATCCAATGTACTACTACAAAACAGACCGTTTGCTCAAAAAGAAGTTATTTGCTGGACAAGTTTAGATGGAACAAAAATCGAAGGAGTTCTTTGTAAACCTGTTGATTTTGACCCAAACAAAAAGTATCCTTTATTGCTAAGAGTACATGGTGGACCAAAAGCAACATCGCTGGCAATTGCTTTAGATGATAATACTTATCCAATTGAAAGTTTTGTAGAGAAAGGTTTTCTTGTGCTGTTACCAAACTACCGAGGTAGTAATGGTTATGGGGAAAAATTCCGAAGCTTGAATTACCAAGATTTAGGAACTGGTGATTATGCGGATGTTATATCTGGTGTTGATTATTTAATTGCTCAAGGTTTTGTTGATGGTGATAAAGTCGGAGTCATGGGTTGGAGTCAAGGTGGATATATTTCAGCATTTTGTGCCACCTATAGCAACCGTTTTAAAGCTACTTCTGTAGGCGCCGGAATTAGTAATTGGGTTACGTATTATGTTAGTACAGATATTCACCCATTTACACACTATTATTTAGGTGATACTCCTTGGAATGATATGGAAGTTTACCGAAAAGCTTCCCCAATGACTTATATACAACAAGCATGTACACCAACCTTAATTCAACATGGTGATGCTGATAAACGTGTACCAGTTTCCAATGCTTATGAATTATATCGAGGTTTGTGCGATGTCGGTATTGAAACCGAACTTGTGATTTTTAAGGGTATGGGACACGGTGTGAATAAACCAGGTATCGCGCGCGCGCTGATGAAACAAAATTTAATTTGGTTTAGTCATCACATTTTAGGAGAGAGTATAAACGATTTTTACTGTTTGTAGGTTGGGTGGTGGCAACGGATTATAACGGATGTAACGGATGGTTGATTTGTAGGGTGCGTGACGCTACCAGTTACTGCGCTTCGTTTCAAAATGTTAGTAGCGTCACGCACCCTACTCTTGTATGTAACGAGTAACTCATCCGTTACATCCGTTTTATCCGTTGCGAGTTTTAGAATTATTTGCGACTGCAAGACGAACATCATAATCAGCACTTTGAGCTAATTTTTCTAATAAAACTTCTGAAGCATTGGAGTTTTGTGCAACAGCAAGCTCGAATAACCAGTAATGATTCTCCGGATTTTGGATAGCGCAGATTTTTTCTAAAATATGAGTAGGAGTATTAGAATTCATCGAAATTCCTCGAATTACCGCAGCATCTGTACTTGATAGAGTTTTAGATTCTGCTAGTTCGAGCATTTTATTAATAGTCCTCTCTAAGACACGAGTAGGAGTATTAGAGTTTTCTGCAAGTTGACGTTGTGTCTCTATATATATGTCTTGTGCTAGCTGTTCAAGGATATTTATTGGTGTGTTGGAATTACCCGCAACTTGTGAACGAACATCACCAGATTGATCGAAAGCTAGTTGACTAAGGGTTTCAACTGGAGTATTTGGATTTGCCGCTAGATAAAAGCGTATCTGTTCTTGTGCATCGCTAGCTAAAGAAGCTAACGCTGTTTTTGGGGTCTTGTAATGTGTTGCTACCGCGCGACGCACGTAAAAGTCTTCATGAGTTGCCAAATTCAAGAGCGTTTCCGAATCTGTATCCGAGTTGTTGGCTTTTTCACGACTTGTAAATTTATCCTGGGTCGATGCGCTGATGACGGAAAATTCATTTATATTTGCAGCAGTTTTCATATGCAATTGTGAATAATTACCTCTAGTTATAGAGTTCCCGCAAAATGCTGCAAAATTAACGCCAATTTTGTTTTCTGTAAAAAATTATCGTATGTCTTCTACCTAAAGTAGTAAATTATACGATAAGGATAATCATCAAGTATGATTTTTGCTTATTTAACAATGTATATAGCTATTTAAGCTTGAATGATAAAGACAACATTTTATACAAGTTACGCATAAATACTGATGAAACGATGATATAGGCACATATATATTTATGATTACGTTGAAAATAAGTGTGCAAGGAGACGGGAGCATCTACTCCCAAAATATGAATCGACTTTCTACTCCATCTTGGCATGAAGTCCGTGCAGCATTTCAGAATATCTGGGGTTATGAAGATTTTAGACAACCACAGGGAGAAATAATTCGTTGTTTACTCGCGCGAAATGATGCAATAATAATTATGCCAACAGGTGGCGGAAAGTCGATTTGTTTCCAATTGCCTGCATTACTTCAAGCTGGTTTAACCTTAGTTGTTTCTCCATTAGTTGCGCTGATGGAAAACCAGGTACAAGAATTACACTCGAAGAAATTATCTGCTGCCTTATTACACAGCGAGTTGTCACCAGTTCAACGGCGCCAAACGTTAAAAGCTTTGGAGCAACAAAAATTAAGGTTATTATACTTATCTCCAGAAACTTTACTAAGTCCACCCGTTTGGGAAATATTAATTAAACCAGAAATTGATATAACGGCAATTATACTCGATGAAGCTCACTGTCTAACACAATGGGGAGATACATTCCGTCCAGCGTACAGAAGATTGGGTGCAGTTCGTCAAGCTTTAATCAAATCGAAAGCAGTAGGAACTCAAATAAGTATAGCCGCATTTACTGCCACCGCTGATCCCCTGGCTCAAGAGACAATACAAAAAGCTTTAGGATTACAACAGCCAGAAATATTTCGACTCAATCAATATCGTTCTAACCTTAATCCGAATGTTCGCATTGCATGGACACCAAGAGGTCGTAAGCAACAATTATTAAAATTTATCAAGAATAGACCAAACCAGGCAGGATTAATTTATGTTCGTAAACGTCGTGATAGCGAAGAGTTAGCAGCTTGGCTTGAAGAATTGGGTTACAATACAGCAGCTTATCATGCCGGGTTAAATGCCGAAGAACGTCGCGCGATTGAAAGTAGTTGGTTAAATGATAAAATACCATTCGTAATTTGCACCTCAGCTTTTGGGATGGGAGTAAATAAGTCAAACGTGCGCTGGGTAGTTCATTTTCATGCACCATTAATGCTGTCAGAGTATGTACAAGAAATTGGTCGCGCGGGAAGGGATGGAAAACCATCTGAAGTATTAACGTTAGTTAGCGAACCGACTGGGTGGTTAGACCCAGAAGACAAACAAAGACAGAATTTTTTCGAGAAAATGATGTTTGAACAGCAACAAAACGCACAACAGCTAATCAAAAAGCTACCAAAACAAGGCGAAATTACTGCAGTAATGAAACAATTTCCTAATAGTGCCGTTGCATTATCGCTTCTTCACTCTAATGGTCAACTCGAATGGCTTGACCCTTTTAATTATAAAATTATTTCTGGATTCAAGCATCAAGCAAATACGCACCTTAATGCTTCTAAACAAATGTACCAATATTTGTATAGTAGGCAATGCCGCTGGCAGTCTTTACTAAAAGCATTTGGTTTTAGTAAAGAATTTGAAAATTGGCGTTGTGGACACTGTGATAATTGTGGAAGAAACTCGTAGTAAGCACGAAGAGTGCTTATATCCAGTAACAAATCACTCACTAAAAACCCATCAAAACTTTTGATATATGTCATGAAATTTAGGGAGTTGGCGCCTCTTTTTAACTCTCTTAACTCTTGTTTATTTCAATTACTGGGGCTGTTTTTACTGGTGGTTATGATTTGCATCTTCTTTTTTACTGGGGCAAAGTTTACTATATCCCCCAGTAAAAATTACCGCAATCGCGCGCTGCTGACTCGCGGCTAAATATTTATTACCTTCCAATTACAAGGTTCGAGATTTATAAACGTCATCAAAGGACAATACCAAAGCCATATCTTACGGGATAAGATTAATGTAAATATTACTACTCGTTTTTTTATTTATTACGTGTTAATTCTCCTCCGGAGACACTCCGTGAACGCAAAAATAACACTATTTTATAGAATTAATGTATATAGTTAGCATAATTTTTATACAGCTTTAGCACATACTATAAGCATAATGCTACGTCAAGCTACCAAAATTAATTCTGGGGAGTTGGCGCCGTGTAGAGACGCTCCTGAACCGGAGCGTCTCTACTCTGTAACGGGCGTGGTAAAAATAAAAACTACTTAAATTATTGTAGTTAGGTGCGTGACGCTACTAGATTGTTTGCTTCGTTTAAGAATTGTTATAGCATCACGCACCCTACTAATTAAAATCAATCATCCGTTACATCCGTTCATCATCAGTTGCCTAGAATTGTTGTAAGAAGCGGAGGTCACTGGAGTATAGGCGCCGAATGTCATCCATTTGGTGGAGTACCATTGCGAAGCGTTCAACGCCAAAACCTGCTGCAAAGCCAGAATAGACTTCAGAGTTGTAACCAACAGCAGCGAGAACGTTGGGGTCAACCATTCCACAACCCATTACTTCTAACCAGCGTCCGTTCCACTGTAAGTCTACTTCTGCACTCGGTTCGGTAAATGGAAAGTAGCTGGCACGAAAACGGATGGGCAAGTCACCAAATATTTGTTGCAAAAATTCTTTTATTGTGCCTTTCAGGTCGGTAAAAGTTAATCCTTCGTCAATTGCCAAAAGTTCAATTTGATGGAAAACTGCTGAGTGAGTAGCATCTACATCATCTTTTCGATACACTCGCCCTGGAGCAACAATCCGAATTGGTGGTTCTTCAGCTTCCATGTACCGTATTTGTACGCATGATGTTTGTGTCCTTAGCAAATTCCCATCTGGCAAGTAAAATGTATCTTGCATGTCCCGCGCGGGATGGTCGGGAGGTGTGTTAAGTGCCTCAAAGTTATAATAGTCGGTTTCCATTTCTGGACCTTGTGCGACGGTATACCCCATACCCACAAATATATCTAGTGCCCGGTCGATTATACCGTTGAGAGGATGAACGCGGCCTTGGGGACGATAAACACCAGGCATTGTTACATCCAAAGTTTCAGCTTGCAGTTGTGCCTGTATTTTAGCTGTTTCTAATGTAGTACGCTGTTTTTCGAGACTGGAAAGCAAAGCTTCTTTGACGGTATTTGCTACGGCGCCAATTTTGGGACGTTCTTCAGCACTAAGTTTGCCCATACTACCTAATAGTATCGACAATTCTCCCTTTTTCCCTAAATAGCCTACGCGCAACTCCTCTAGACGCTCAAGGGTGTCAGCTTGTGCGACTGCATTTTCGCCATCAGTACGCAGCGCATTAAGTTGAGCTTCTAAATCGCTCTCAAAGTTGCTCATCCTGTTACTATATAATACTAATTTACTGAACACAGAGGCAGTCAGCATTTAAGAGCATTTTGCTATAAATGGTGGTGCCATTGCAATACTGAGTTTACAACATCTGCCCGCATAAACAAGTTAAATCAGGGCGCCAATACAAGAGCAAAAATGGCTTTAGGGTATGACTTTAGGACGCAGTGTGTTAAAGAGCGCGTATTTATAAATTTTTTTATACATTTAAAAAATATTTGTAACAGTATATATTGGTGAAAAGAAACTATAATTTCAAGTTAAATCAAATTAAATTAGACTAATATGCATTTCTGACTCGGCAAGAACAGTTAAAAACTGATATCATTCTTAATGATATTTTGTGTCAATTATTAATCGCAAGATTACTGATTAAATGAAACTGCTAATTAGCAATGACGATGGGGTTTCAGCTTTAGGTATTCGGACTCTGGCTAACACTTTAGCTTTATCTGGTCACGAAGTAACTGTAGTTTGTCCAGACCGGGAGCGTTCGGCAACCGGACACGGACTAACTTTGCACCAACCCATTCGTGCTTCCATAGTGGAATCTTTGTTTCATCCTGAAGTTAAAGCTTGGGCTTGTGATGGAACTCCTTCAGATTGCGTCAAATTAGCGCTGTGGGCTTTGCTGGATGCACCACCTGATTTAGTTCTCTCTGGAATTAATCAAGGCGCCAACGTTGGGACGGAAATTTTGTATTCTGGGACGGTGAGTGCGGCTATGGAAGGTTTGATTGAGGGTATTCCTAGTATTGCTTTAAGCTTGACTAGCCACACAAACAGAGAATTTCAACCCGCAGCAGATTTTGCGTGCATGTTGGTAGGGCAACTGGCAAAAAATCCTTTACCTGACTTAATGCTTTTAAACGTAAATGTCCCTGCGGTTGCATGGTCTGAAATTGCTGGCGCCGTAGTTACACGTCAAGGTGTGCGGCGTTATATTGATGTTTTCGATAAGCGTACTGACCCGCGTGGTAAAACTTATTACTGGTTAACAGGGGAAGTTCAAGAAGATATTGAGCCTCCGATTGGTTTAAATTTGCCTCAAAATATACCAATCGATGTACATGTTATACGTGAAAACTACATCAGTATAACCCCTTTACAATATAACCTTACGTACTCTCAAGCATTAACTCATCTATCGAAACGGGAATGGGGGCTTGAGAGTAAAAAGCAAACAGACTAGTAATCTATGTCAATGCATGATGACAAAATATAGGCTATAAAGTAGAAGCAGTTACAAAAATCACGCTATGACGCGGGCATTACCTAAAACACTAAAAGCTTAAATAGGACTTTAGAATCTTACAAAATGACACGAAAGTCTTGTGAAATCAGGTGTGTAGCATGTATAGAGTGAATTACCCATACTGCCATTTGCTTTTTTATAGCGTATAAACTAAACAAAACCAAACCGATAAGGTTTTTAATCGCCCACTCAGTATTAAGCTTTGACCTTACTCATGTCTAGGATAGAAAAACAATTTAAAGTAATTTTTTGGGGCGTTCGCGGCAGTATCCCCTGTCCGGGACTAAACACCGTGCGTTATGGCGGTAACACTCCTTGTGTTGAAATGCAAGTAGGCGGTAAGCGTTTAGTTTTTGATGGCGGTACGGGGTTGCATGTTTTGGGGCAGTCATTATTGCGCCAAATGCCAACGAGCGCGCATATCTTTTTTACTCACTCCCATTGGGATCACATGCAGGGGTTTCCATTTTTCACCCCAGGATTTGTCAGGGGTAATCATTTTCGTATCTATGGCGCCATTGCACCCGACGGTTCTACTGTTGAGCAACGTCTGAACGACCAAATGCTGCATCCTAATTTCCCTGTACCCTTACAAATTATGCAGGCGGATTTGGATTTTTATGATGTGGCGCCAGGGGAGCCGATTAAAATTGATGATATCGAAATCGAAACTGCACCATTGAACCATCCTGGTGAAGCTGTTGGCTATCGCGTCAACTGGTGTGGAGGCGCCGCAGCTTATATTACCGACACCGAACATTTTTCTGACCACCTTGACGAAAATGTTTTGTGGTTATCACGAAATGCTGATATTTTAATTTACGATTCAACATATACAGACGAAGAATATCACTCTCCAAAATCCCCAAAAATTGGCTGGGGTCACTCAACATGGCAAGAAGCAGTAAAAATTGCTGAAGCCGCCAACGTCAAAACTTTGGTGATTTTCCACCATGACCCAGCACACGACGATGATTTCCTTGACTTAGTTGGTAGACAAGCAGCACAGAAGTTTAATGGCGCCATTATGGCAAAAGAAGGAATGGTGCTGGATGTACCCATAAGAGTCCCATTGTCAGAAACTTTTCCTGTTAGCCATATTTAATAGGAATATCAACAACCGGAGAAATTCTAGATTTTAGATTAGATTGGTGAAAGAGAGAGAGCTGTCTTAAGTCAATGGTCAATTAGTGGTTAGACACTCAGACTTTTGACTTTTCAAAGCGAGTAAACCGTTCATCCCAGTACCAAAAAGTGCTAAATCTGTCTCCAAATGGGTGTTCTGTGTGGGTTACTAATCGAGTTGAACAAGCTCTAACGCCTACTGCTGTCGCACTTGGCAAGTTTGATGGTGTACATCGCGGACATCAGCAGGTGATTAAACCCATCTCCGGAACTAGGGAGATGGAACTAAACTTGAGCGAAGCTTCTGTAGAGGGAGAAAAAGCAATTCTCACTACCCATGAACACCTGAAAAATCCCAAAAAGCATATTCACTCCACTGTTGTCACCTTTAACCCACATCCTGATGAGTTTTTTAGTGGAAAACCTCGTGCATTGCTGACACCTCTTGATGAAAAAGTTCACTCTTTACTTCATCTGGGTGTCGAACAGTTAGTACTGTTACCTTTTGACCGCGAGTTGTGTTCGTTGAGTCCGGACGAGTTCGTTGAGAAAATCTTGGTGCAACAACTTCAAGCAACTCAAATTAGTGTTGGGCAAGATTTTCGTTTTGGCTCTAAGCGTAGTGGGACCGCATATGATTTACAAATTATTGCCGCTAGATACAATATTCCCGTGACGATTGTTTCCTTGGAAACAGATACTATAAAACAAAATTTGGCGCCAAATATACCCGTGGACATGACCCGCATTTCAACCTCATTAATTCGCTCCATTCTTTCCGAGGGAGATGCACAGAGAGCTTCCCAACTACTTGGAAGACCATATACGCTGTATGGTAATGTTATCAAAGGTCAACAACTCGGTCGTACCATCGGTTTTCCCACCGCAAACCTTGAACTGCCAAAAGATAAATTTTTACCTAGTAATGGTGTCTACGCTGTTCGTGTATTCGAGGTAACTGGTACACCTGCAAAGAACGAATTTCTTGCTTTTGGCGTAATGAATATTGGCAACCGTCCTACAATCAATGGTACAAATACGACAATAGAAGTACACTTGTTTGATTGGTCAGGGAATTTGTATAGCAAAAAATTAGCAGTTGAGCTAGAGAAATTTTTGCGACCTGAAACTAAATTTGCTTCCCTTGAAGAATTAAAAAACCAAATTCAACTTGACTGCTCTGCGGCTAAAGTTTTTTTTGAGTGATGAGTTAATAAGCGTTAATTTATGGGAACACTCTATATAGGACTCAAGAAGTAAAGTCAGGGTGCGGGTATATATATCCGTGCCCTTTTATCTATTGCGCGAAAGGTAGGGCATGAGAGAAAAAATTGACGCATTAACACAAAACTTAGCAAAAACTGTCGTTGGCAAAGCTGAATCTATCCGTTTGGTTTTAGTTGCTTTGCTTTCTGGAGGTCACGCGCTACTCGAAGATGTCCCAGGTGTAGGTAAAACATTGCTCGCAAAATCACTTGCTCGTTCTATTGACGGTAAGTTTCAGAGACTGCAATGCACTCCAGACCTTTTACCAACCGATATAACAGGAACTAATATTTGGAACCCAAAAAGCGGCGAATTTAGTTTTTTATCTGGGCCTGTTTTTGCGAATGTCTTACTAGCAGACGAAATAAATAGAGCGACACCTCGAACTCAGTCTGCATTGCTCGAAGTAATGGAAGAACAGCAAGTAACTGTTGATGGTGTATCGCGTCCAGTCCCCTCACCTTTTTTTGTTATTGCTACACAAAACCCTATTGAGTACCAAGGCACTTTTCCGCTTCCTGAAGCTCAAATGGACAGATTTATGTTGTCATTAAGTTTGGGTTATCCCTCAGAAAACGAGGAGCTTGAGATGTTGCAACGTGCGTCTAATGGTGTAATAGTTGACACATTAGAACCTTGTATTACTTTGGAAGAGGTTGCACAACTACGTCGTCTTTGTACAAACGTTAAAGTTGATACTTCTTTGCGACAGTATATTCTCGACTTAGCGCGAGCAACACGTATTGATGAAGAAATTACTCTTGGTGTCAGTCCTCGTGGAACTGTGGCTTTACAACGGGCTACTCAGGCTCTCGCTTTTTTACTTGGGCGCGACTATGCTATTCCAGATGACATTAAATTATTGGCGCCTAATGTTCTATGTCATCGGATAATTCCAGTTGGTGGGCGCCGAGCTAAAAGTGTTATGGAACGTATATTACGCTCAGTACCAATACCTTAATTTTTGCAACGGATGTAACAGATGTAACGGATGATTTACTGGTTACAAACGCTCATCTATTTGTTCAAAGTTAACCATCCGTTATATCCGTTCATCATGGGTTGCTAATGTTCTTAACCCAGTAAATTGAATGAGATGAAGCACTGGCGCCATTTGAGTACTACTTGTTGACTTGAAAAAACTGCTTTAAATTACAACATGACTTCAAATTACCAAATTTGGTACTACTGGTTAACGTCAACCAGTAGTACTGCTGGCTAGATACGGAGCATCCGTTACATCCGTCTATCATCCGTTGCCAAAAGATGTTAGTAGTAGTTCGTGTCATTAATTTTGGGGTGTTGTAGCATAGGCGTGCCGCCTGTGCGCGCGGTCAGGCGAGACGCCGTGAGCCGACCAAATTAATTGACACAGGCCAGTAGTTATCTTAAAAACTATGTGATGGCAACAAAACAGTTAACATAAGACTCTGAATGTATAGTGCGTGTATGCAAGTTATATTTTTAGTGAGTTTAAAATTTATTCGCTTTTGTTCATTAAAACTATATAGTACAAAAATATAGTCAATAATATAAAATGTCTAATCTAGTTAAACGCAAAAATAAAGAAAAGAAGCTAAAACGTAACCCTCTTGGTTTACTTTTAATTGTTTTGGCTTGGAGTCTCGCAATGGGATGGTTACTTGCTTTAGCCACAAATGTACAAGGCGCCACTCCAAAAGATGCAACAACGTCATCAATTGGTACTATAGATGTAGTACCAGCGCAATTTAAACTTGGGCAAGAACTTTACCTTGAAAACTGCTCAACTTGTCACATTGCTCTACCTCCAGGTGTTTTTCCAACCCAAACTTGGAAAAACCTTCTCGAAGACAATGAGCATTACGGTTCACAACTTCAACCACTAGTTGACCCACCCAGGATGCTAGTGTGGCGATATCTTTCTACTTTTTCGCGTCCTATACTCCAAGACGAGCAAATACCCTATCGTTTAACTAGTTCACGCTATTTCAAAGCTTTACATCCTCAAGTTAAACTTCCAACCCCTGTGCAAGCTAGTGGTTGTGTAACATGTCATCCAGGAGCGAATAATTATAACTTTCGTACCTTGACGCCATAGTGGGAGTAAGGAGGGATATCGCTACTTGTCCATATCGGAGTTCCTGACAAGCTTTGGAGACAACCTAAGTTAATATTAAAACAGTAGCTATATAATTGGCCTGCCAAAACCGTCTATATAATGAAGAACGTTACTTATGTAACCGATGATAATCATTAAATTCGGTTATGTGAAATGTCTATAATCAATAAGCCTTTCATTAATTATTCCCATTCCTTGTTTAGTTAGATAACCGCCATGCTAAAAACCTTGTTGGGCGACCCCAACGCTCGTAAACTTAAAAAATATCAACCTTACATTACTGATATTAATCTGTTTGAGGAAGAAATCAAGTCCCTTTCGGATGAGCAATTGAGGGAGAAAACTACAGAATTTAGACAGCGCTTGGCAAAAGGCGAAAATCTTGATGATATTCTGCCAGAAGCTTTTGCAACTGTACGAGAAGCTGGACGACGTGTGTTGGGGTTGCGCCACTTTGATGTACAGATGTTAGGTGGTATCATTTTACATACAGGGCAAATCGCTGAAATGAAGACTGGTGAGGGTAAAACCCTTGTCGCGACATTGCCCAGTTATTTAAATGCACTAACTGGTAAAGGCGTACACGTTATTACAGTTAACGACTACCTAGCTCGTCGAGATGCTGAGTGGATGGGTCAGGTACATCGTTTCTTGGGTTTGAGCGTTGGTCTTATTCAACAAAGTATGACTCCGCAGGAACGTAAGAAGAATTACGACTGCGATATTACTTATGTAACAAATAGTGAAATTGGTTTTGACTATCTGCGCGATAATATGGCGACAGATATCAAAGATGTTGTGCAGCGTCCCTTCAATTACTGTGTTATTGACGAAGTTGACTCAATTTTAGTTGACGAAGCGCGTACACCGCTAATTATATCAGGACAAGTCGAACGACCAACCGAAAAATACCTCAGAGCCGCATCTATTGCCAATGCACTCAGAAAAGATGACCATTATGAGGTTGATGAGAAAGCACGTAACGTGTTGCTGACAGATGAAGGGTTTGCGGAAGCTGAAAAATTACTCGAAGTTACTGACTTATTTGACCCAGAAGACCCTTGGGCACATTTTGTATTTAATGCAATTAAAGCTAAAGAATTATTTTTAATAGATGTTAACTATATTACCCGTGGTGGTGAAGTAGTTATCGTTGATGAATTTACTGGTCGGGTTATGCCTGGGCGCCGCTGGAGTGATGGTTTACACCAAGCGATTGAGGCAAAAGAACACTTAGAAATTCAGCCAGAAACTCAAACTCTTGCAACAATTACCTATCAAAACCTGTTTCTTTTATACCCTAAATTAGGTGGAATGACGGGTACAGCGAAAACAGAAGAAGCTGAGTTTGAGAAAATCTACAAGCTTGAGGTTACGATAATTCCCACCAACCGCACGAGAATGCGGAAAGATTTATCAGATATGGTCTTTAAGACCGAAAATGGTAAGTGGAACGCAATAGCTTCCGAGTGTGCGGAAATGCACCAGCTTGGTAGACCTGTATTGGTAGGTACTACGAGTGTAGAAAAATCTGAGTATCTTAGCCAACTGTTGCGGCAAAGGGAAATACCTCACGAGTTATTGAACGCGCGTCCAGAGAACGTGGAGCGTGAAGCGGAAATTGTCGCGCAAGCAGGACGCAGTGGGGCAGTTACTATTGCGACCAACATGGCAGGACGTGGGACTGACATTATCTTGGGTGGTAATGCTGAGTATATGGCGCGTCTAAAAGTGCGTGAGTATTTTATGCCACGTCTTGTTCAACCAGAAGATGAAGATAGTTTTGGTATTCAACGCGCGTCAGGTTTGCCTAGCGGTCATGGTGGTGGTGGTCAGGGTTTTGTACCTGGTAAAAAGGTTAAAACTTGGCGTGCTTCTCCAGAAATTTTCCCCACTCAAATTGGAAAAGAGACTGAGAATTTATTAAAACAAGCGGTAGAGTTTGCCGCACGCGAGTATGGTGAGCGCTCTTTACCCGAACTTGAGGCTGAAGAAAGAATTGCTGTTGCCGCAGAAAAGGCGCCTACAGATGACCCAGTTATTCAAAAACTGCGTGATGCTTATAACCGTATTCGACACGAGTATGAAGAGTTTACCAAAACTGAGCATGATCAAGTTGTTGAATTAGGTGGGTTACACGTAATTGGTACAGAACGTCACGAATCGCGACGTATCGATAATCAATTACGGGGACGCGCGGGACGACAAGGAGACCCTGGAAGCGCAAGATTTTTCCTCAGCTTAGAGGATAACTTAATGCGGATTTTCGGCGGCGAGAAAGTTGCTTCTTTGATGAACATGTTCAACGTCGAAGAAGACATGCCTATCGAGTCGGGGATGTTAACTCGCAGTTTGGAAGGCGCCCAAAAGAAAGTCGAAACATATTATTACGACATTCGGAAACAAGTATTTGAGTACGACGAGGTGATGAACAACCAACGTCGTGCTATTTACGCTGAACGGCGCCGTGTATTAGAAGGGCAAGATTTGAAGGAACAAGTAATTAAGTATGCTGAGAAAACGATGGATGACATCGTTGACTACTACATTAATATTGACTTGCCTTCGGAAGAGTGGGAACTTGATAAATTGGTTGAGAAAGTCAAAGAGTTTGTTTACCTGCTGGCTGATTTACAATCTGAACAGTTGTTTGATATGTCAATGGGTGAAATTAAAGCTTTCCTCCATGAACAAGTTCGTATTGCCTACGATATGAAAGAAGCGCAAGTTGATCAAATTCAAGCTGGTTTGATGCGTCAAGCCGAACGCTTCTTTATTTTGCAGCGTATTGATACCCTATGGCGCGAACACCTTCAAGCAATGGATGCTTTACGCGAGTCAGTAGGTTTACGAGGTTATGGACAGAAAGACCCATTAATCGAATACAAGAGTGAGGGTTACGAGTTATTCTTGGATATGATGACAAATATCCGTAGAGACGTTGTGTACTCGCTGTTTATGTTCCAACCACAACCTCAACCTGCTATGCAATCTGAAATGGTATAAGTAAGTTCGTCACTGACGACCATACGACTAATTTTTAGCAATAACAAATTAACAATTTATAGGGGTGCAACAAGTATGTTGTACCCTTTTGTAGCATAAGTGTCTTGGCTGGGCATGACGTGTATTTTTTAACCACAGAGACTTCTAGCGCACAGAGGAAATCTTGAAAAAACTTTTATTTATATGTAGTCAAAATAAATTGCGAAGCCCAACCGCAGAAGCAATATTCTCTGAATACGAGGAACTAGATGTAGAATCTGCTGGCTTAAACAATGGCGCCGAAGTTCCTGTATCAATTGAAGCTATAGAACATGCTGATATTATATTCGTAATGGAAAAAGCGCACCGAAACAAGCTCTCAAAAAAATTCAAGCCATATTTAAAAGGCAAGCGAATTATTTGTCTGGATATACCAGATGAATATGATTACATGGATGATGATTTGATTAATTTACTCAAAATCAAGGTTCTTCCTTTACTTGGAACATTTTAAGGCGCCGGATGCTAATAAGTTGTTGTGCTAGGGCGTACTGAGACTGATATTTTGAATTATTTTAATTATGTGGTAGTATTTTCACTTAGTTTTTGAAAAAAATTTTACTTACATGAAGGTACGCTACTGGGCACCTTCAAGTGAAACTGCACTTCGGAAACTTCTTATGTGGGCACCTGCAAACTTGGTTGTAGTAGTAAATACAGGCGCCTTTAACAATTCAAAATGCATTCATGTGCGTAGCAAATATGAGCTTTATGGAGTGGCGCCAATGAAAATTAAGGTTTGGGTTGGGTTGGTGGTTTGGGATTTCCATTAATATAATCGCGGCAGGCTTTGGTATCAACAGGTTGCCCTTTTTTCGGATTGCAGGGATTTGGTTTTTTATCTGCTCCCGTACCACTACCATGAGGACTGGTTTTAATGGGTTTTTTCCAAGGGCACGGAATAATTTTGCCTTTATGATCACGGCATGGAACATGTTGAGATACACCATCAACTTGTGTGGTTAGCGATTGTTGTTGTGCCATTGCAGCAGGGGAAAATAGCACAGTTGCCAAAAGTGTCATGTTCATTAATTTCTGAATAGTATGCATTGCAGCAAATTCCTTGTTTTAGTTGTGTACTCCTAAATATGATGGACTTCCCTGGTTTATGCACATCGGTAATTAAACACTTAATTTTTTAGTTAGGAATGGCGCCAACAAACGTTCTAAGGGCGCCGCTTATCATTAAGAACAAATATACTGATTATTTTTTAAGTAGCAGAGGCATCTTGACTAGAAAAATTTTTAAATCACCTAACTAATGATTCGCGACGTATCGAAAAAATAATGAATAAAGACGCCGTTATACAAAGTTAGGTTATGAAGGTTAATAACTCGCACGGTATTTTGAGATTTTCCTTGAGTTCCCGTAATTTGACGGCGGCGCCTATATAAAACAATAGTTATAAAGGGTTGGAATCGCGATAAGAAGCATAGATATAAAGTAATAGTAAAAATAGTTAATTCTAATGATGGGTGATTTAAAGTATCAATAAAATAAGCGGATGTATATATCTTGAACCGTTGTTTATATGAAAAAATCAATACTAACTTCTGGTCTAAGTTTGTTTTTTGGCTTGCTGGCAAGTGAGCAGGTTTTAGCTGCTGATTTTATATTTAATCCAACAGTTACTTTTGAAGTCATAGATGGCGGTTTTTCAGGAAATTTCGACGGATTGGGTGATGAGGTTTTTCCTGGTAATTTTGATACTGTAGTTTTAGGTTCCACAGGAGAAGCAGCAGAATTTGCTGAATTTAATATTAGTGGGTTTTCCATTCCAGCATCAGAATCTATTACAAGTGCGGCTTTTCAAGCAACTGGTCTACCAAATCAAGTATTTGGCTTGGGTGCTACAGGTACTAGACCAACTAGTTTAGTAGCCCGTGGATATGTTGGAAATGGATTAGTTGATGCATCTGATTTTCAGGCTGGAACTATCTTAGATAGTGCTAATGTTTCACCCGACTTTGTACAAGAAACCTACAATTTTGATGCGACTGCATTTATTCAAAATTTAGTTAGCAATAAAGATTCCTTTGCAGGTTTCGGTATCCGCGCGCAAAACACTATTGGAGGATTACTACTAGACCGTGGTACTAATTCTTTTAATAGTCCACGACTAGTAATCAAAACTGCATCGATTTCAACTAGTATCCCTGAACCATCTACAACTTTGGGCTTCTTAGCTTTTAGTGCTTTAGGTGTAGGCTCATTGCTAAAGCGGCAAAAAACGTACAAAGAGGCTATATCTAGGGGCATCAAAAGCGATGCTAAAATCAATCACGCGCATTTCAATTCGATTCAGAAGAAAACTGGAAATTGACATTTGGGTTAAGTTAACGTCGGGTTAAGGGACGGGGCACTTTTGGCGCCAAAGTAAGTCAAATCTTAAATTAGTGGTATATTATTTAACGCAAAAATGCAATTTTCGTATTTATACTGAGAAAAATACGGCTTTTTATCTTGCCATAAAGTATATAACTTTACTAATTGAATAATTATGTCTGGCGCCGTCATAATGTGAAAAATGTATATAAAACCCAAAACGCAGTAGAGACATTACACTGTAACGTCTCTACGTGTATTTAATCAAAACTCAAAGCGCAATTCACGCTATGCTTATTATTCCAAAGCTTCTTCAGATGGGGGAATTTCATTAAGCCGAAGCTGAAATTCCTCTACAGAAGCTATAGTTACTGATTGTTCGTGAAGTTTTTTTAACACATTTATATCCTCTATTGCTTCGAGACGCTCACTAACCTCTGCTGGTATATCACCAAAGCGTATTCTCAAAACCCTGTTATAATAATCACGCTAAAACACATTTAACAAGTTAGGTGTAATGATGTTACATATCTTGTGTATTTTCGCGCTTCCCCTGTCAAAATGAGTAATAGTGAATTTTTACCTTTGAGCTAAAGACTGCTGCATGACCGTTGACAACATCCTCCAATACGAATCAAATATCTGGGCAACTGCCGATTTACTGCGGGGTTGTGGCATTAAGGAGTCGGAGTGGCCATCCTATATGATGCCGTTTTTTGCACTGGTGATGATTGAAAGTCGCTTGGTGAGGATGTTTGATGAGTTAAAAGCGGAAATTGGCGCCCAGGCATTGGCAGATATTGCACCATCCGATTTAATTGAGCTAATTAAGGATAAGGGACAGGGGTATAACGTTTATATTTTCGAGAGGAACCAAACCCTAAAGGATATCTGTAAAAATGATAAATCCTTTGACGTGGACTTTGAAGCATACCTGCGGGGTTTTGATGGAGAAACAAGAGACCTGTTGGGGGTCGATGCGACGGAGGGGGAGAAGTTTCTCGATATTAAAGGGGTAATTACAAAGCTCAAGGCAAAAAAAGCGCTGTTGGGTTATACGAAAGAATGGAGCAGTATTAATCTGAAACCGTTTGATAACTCAGCAATTACGACGCTGGAAGAACATATTAAGCGACGTTGGGCTGATATTTCGGCGGAGACAGCAGGGGAACAGTACACACCAGATGATGTAATTGGGCTGATTGCGGAGATTATTGCTTCTAAGATTGAAGAGTCGGATAAGCTATTAAAAATTTATGACTGCACCTGTGGCGGTGGTAACTTATTGTTTGGTGTGGAAGATAGAATTAATGAAAGGTCTAAGCGACTAACCCAAACTTTTGGGCAAGACTGGAATGATGCACTGTATGCATTGGCAAAAATTGAAAGTCGGTTTCGTGTGGATTCTAAAATAGAGCATGGAAATACACTTACGGATGATAAGTTTTATAACGATGAATTTGATGTAGTAATCGCGAATCCCCCCTATGGGGTGAGTTGGAAGGGTTATCAAAAGGACATTGATAACGACAAAACTCAACGATTTAAGTATCTGCCATCTATTTCTGATGGTCAGTTGTTGTTTATGCAACACCTGATATCGAAGCTGAATGCAAATGCGATGGGTGTTGTGGTTCACAATGGTTCGACGTTATTTAGTGGAGATGCGGGTTCGGCAGAGAGTAATATTCGCAAATGGATGCTGGATATGGATTTTGTAGAAGCCATAATTCAGTTACCGACCGATGAGTTTTTTAACACGGGCATTTACACATATCTTTGGGTATTGAATAAGCATAAATCGCCAAAATGTCAAGATAAGGTAATGTTGATTAATGCGAGTGAGAAGTTTAAACCACTGAAGAAAAATAAAGGCTCGAAGCGCAAAGAAGTAGATGAAATTAGCCGTTTGGAGATTGTAGAAACCTTAACAAAGTTTGTGGACAATGATTATGCGCGCGTATTTGATAAAGAATTTTTCTATTTTAATAAGCAGGCAATTATGCTCACGAATGTAGATGAGCAGGGTAAAACTTTTGCAAGTCGCTTAAAAGAGGGCAAAACTAGTTTGAAACTGGCGCCGTTGAAACTCGACAATGGAGAAAGAACATTAACAGAATTTACCCTTATAAATTACGACTCGCAACGTTTTAGTTCGTTATTAGAGGCATTTGAGCAAGATATTAAGCCGTTTATTAGTGGGTTGGACTATAAGGAGCAACCGTTAAAGGTGTTGACAGATAAGGGTTTGTATTGGTTTGATGCTGACAGGGAAACGCTTGTTAAAGAGACATTGGATAAACAGGAAGCTTTGGGGTGCGGCAAAATAGTGGTGAAAGCAGCGTTTAAGAAGGGGACGAAAAGCCAAGCAGAAAGGATTGAAATTACGGTGGAGTTGGCGCCGGATTATCAGAAAGATTATGAGATTATTCCTTTCCATCGGGATGAGGTGGAAAATAAGACTGCTATTGAGGCGTTTATAGCAAAGTATATTACCAAGCCGTTTGAGTATTTGGAAAATGTAGTAGGAGTGGAGATTAATTTTAATAAGGTGTTTTATAAGCCAGAAAAGTTGAGGAGTGTAGAGGAGATTTTGGGGGAAATTGCAACGCTTGACAATCAATTGAAAGAGCTTGAGGAAGGGTTAGCATTATGAAGTAGGGTGCGTGACGCCATGAAAAAACTTCAACGTAGCGACGATACTTGTAGCGTCACGCACCAACTGACACAATTTGTGGACAATAGCAAAAGAACATTAACAGAATTACAATTACAGATTACAATTCGCAACGTTTTGGCTCGCTAATTGAGGCATTTGAGCAAGACATGAGCCGTACTACTGGCACCTGTTACTTTAGGCTTTTTTTCAAGCTATATTTGGAATAGTGAATTTAATTTTACGTAAAATTGCTTTTAGATGTATGATTGCACTATATTCTTTTTCGCAAAAGTCATTTAATGATACAATGATACTATAAAATTATTTAGGATGAGAGGCGTTATGAAGGCAGAGCTTCTCAAAAGACTGTTTAGAGCGATTGCTAGCTCAGACCAAGACGCGATTGATAAACTCACAAACTTGGTAATAGAGGAAGAGCGTAGCAAAGGACATACACTCTTGGCAGATCAATTAGAGAATATTACCAAAAAGAGCCAAAAAGAAAAATCATCTTCAAATGGCAAGCAAACATTATCTCCACCAGAGAACTTAAAAGCTTTAGACGAGCTACCTACCAGCAAAAGGCTTAATATACCCTTAGTAAGTGCCGTACCGAGAGAGAAACTACGGCATTATATGATATTGCCGCAAAATATTGAGAAACGTTTCCGTCGTATTGAACGTGAGTATGCAGCTAGAGATAGGTTAGCTCATTATGGATTACATTATCGGCAAAAAATTCTATTATACGGTTCTCCTGGCTGTGGCAAGACATTGGGGGCTGAACGTTTAGCTTGGAATACGGGTTTACCCCTCATCAAGGTTAGATTTGATGCAATGGTATCATCTTTTTTAGGTGAGACAGCCAGTAATCTAAGGCTTGTGTTTGAAGAAGCATCGAAAAAACCATGCCTATTGTTTCTTGATGAGTGTGATTCAATTGCTAAATCAAGAGAGGATTTTCAAGAAGTAGGTGAAATTAAGCGGGTCGTTAACACATTTTTACAAATTTTAGATGAGTATGAACCTTCATCTGGGCTTTTAGTCGCCGCAACTAATCTGAATAAAACTCTTGATATAGCTCTTTGGAGACGATTTGATGACTTGATAGAGGTTCCCAAACCAGGAGAAAAAGAGCTAGAATTTATACTAAAAGAAACATTATCAGCTCTTGAAGTCGGCGCCGTAAACTGGTCTAATATTATTAAATTAATGGATGGTTTCTCTGCTGCTCAAGTTGTTAGGGTTGCACAAGATGCTGCGAAACGAGCAATCCTAGAGCGAGAGGAGCTTGTAATTCAGGAACACTTAGAAGAAGCTATTGCAGAAATCAAAGTTACCTGAAGATAATTTGGTTTTTTTGGAGAGCTAAATGGTTAAACGCCCCGAACGATTACCACATATTCAACTTAAGTTGATAACAGAAGGAAGTGCTAAACCTTTTACATCGGTAGGCAGAAAACAAAATCCCCAAACGGCTGCAAATCTAGGTAATCGCCAGGGACATGGAAAACGGTTGAAGAGTTCTCTAGACTCTTTAATCATTGATTGGCAGTACACCCAAGAACAACGAGAGAGAGAAAAAAAACCTTCGCTTTCCGAAAAATCGAAGCCAATTATATTACAGATTGACCCTACAGCTTTTGATTCGGATGATTTAAGAAAGTATAGTATTGAAGTGATTGCCGAATTAGAAAATGGGTATATTATTGGTGCTTCAGCTAATGACCCAGAGTTTAGCGAGTTACAAAAAAAGATAGAACTATTTATTCAGGAACAAAAAGGTGGCAACAAAATCTCAGAAATTTGGGATATTATTGACGGTAGCCGACGACCTGAGTATATCCTCTCACCAGAATTGCTAAATGAATGGGAGCAAATTATAGATGAACAGATATATACTATTGATTTAGGCATTTCCTGCATTGGTACTAAGTCACGGTTTCCTGATTTTCCAGAGCAGAAGCCTGATGAAAATAATGAAAAATACTCTAACAGAGTTAATAAATGGATAAATAAACGTGATGCCACATATGATGAATGGGACGATTTAGCTTTTGAGAGGCAGCAAGAATTAACAACTTTTGTTGAAGTATATAATGGAAGAATTACAAGTTCTTTTGTAGAGGCAGAGATTCCGAATGGAGCTAAACTACCCGACAGCTTTTCATGTAGAATTCAAATTTCTGGTAAAGGCTTAAAAGATTTAGTTTTTAACTTTCCCTATATATTTGACGTTAGTGAACCCGATGAGTTTGCTGAAATAATTATAGAAAAAACTTCATCTGATGAGAATATTCCGACATTTAGTCTAGAAGAGCCAGATTATAATGCTCCTAAAGTATGTGTTATAGATAGTGGTATTCAAGAACGGCATTCTCTTTTAAAAGCAGCTGTTGACTCAACAAATTCAAGGTCTTGGATACCGGGAGAAACCAATGTAACAGCTGATTACGTTAGTAATGGGGGACATGGTACTAGAGTCGCTGGCGCCATAATTTACCCTAACAGTATACCTCGAACTGGCAGTGAAAAAGCTATTTGCTGGATTCAGAACGCAAGAATTCTTGATGCTAACTGCAAACTTCCTCAACAGCTATTCCCCCCCAATTTGCTTGGCGAAATTGTAGAAGTTTATCACAAACAAACAGGAACAAGAATTTTTAACCATTCTGTAACTGGTGCAGTTCCTTGCCAAACTCAATACATGAGTGCTTGGGCATCGACTATTGATAATCTTACATGGGAACAAGACATTCTTTTTATTGTAGCAGCAGGTAATTTACCATTAAGTGGGAAAATAGGCTCTACCAGATTATCGATTAAAGATCATTTTGCAGCAAATCGGCAATATCCAGATTATCTTCTAGAAAAATCTTGTAGAATCGCTAACCCAGCACAAAGTTTTCAAGCATTAACCGTTGGCTCAGTTTCCTCAATTTCTTACAAAGTATCACCGTATTCTTCCATATCGCAGAAAGATCAACCCTCAGCTTTTTCATGTTCAGGCTTAGGAATTTGGTCTACGATTAAGCCTGAAGTTGTTGAGTATGGTGGCGATTTTGTCAAAAATCAAGGTACACCACCGGACATTACTTGCCCTAAAGAAGTTTGCCCCGAATTAGTACGCTCAACTTTGAAGGGTGGTCCAGCGATTGCTTCTGATAATGTTGGAACATCCTTTGCTACACCAAAGGTTAGCCATATTGCTGCGTGTCTTGCTGCTGAGTTAAGGGATGAAAGTTGTCTTTTATATCGTGCATTAATAGTACAATCAGCCCAATGGCCAGAATGGGCTATGTCTTCTAATGTAAACAAACTGCAAGTTCTGCGCCAAATAGGTTATGGCATTCCCAACGTAAACCGTGCTTTAGGTAACTTTCCTAATCGCGTTACATTAATTACAAGAGGAGAACGGCGCCTTAAAGCTAGGCAAGCTCATGTTTACCAAGTTAAATTGCCAGAAGAATTACGTTCTCCAGGTGAGGAACTTGAGATTTTAATAGAAGTTACTTTATCTTACAAAGCACAACCACGCCGAACACGGAGAAATCGCAGAAAGTACCTTTCAACTTGGCTCGATTGGGATTGTAGCGGTAAGGGAGAAGACCCAGAACGTTTTCTAGCAAGGATTTTGAAGGAGTATGATGCACCTGATGACGCAGATAAGGGAGATGGTATTTTTAAATGGATGCTTGGTAAACAAAATAATCATGGAATAGTTAGGGATGTGTCTAGAAGCGCTGGAACTATTCAAAAAGATTGGACTTATGTAAAGTCATTTGAACTGACAGAAGCGTTTTGTATTGCAGTGGTAGGACATGAAGGTTGGAATAATGATCCTGATGCAACAGTTCCATATTCTTTGGCTATTAGCTTTGAAAGTACCCAAGCAAATATTCCTATTTACACCTCTTTTGTCGAAGCTCAAGTGAAACTAGAAATTCCAACACGGGTAGAAATATAGATTGGTTTGATTAATGCTTTCTGCTTGACACTGGAACATGGTGGAGAAACTAAGCGCAGAACGGGAGATGGGTGGAGTAAATGTACTATTTGGAAAGGGATAAAGGAATTGGAGAGCGTTCAAGCAACCTTCAACAAGGATGTTAGATAGAAAAATTTTATATAACGCTAAAGGCATAGACTGAAAAATTCTATATAATCATTCGGTGAAGAGCGATTATACGGAAAGTTTTTGTATAATATTTTGAGTATAGGTATCGTAAAGCAAAGATTTCTTAATCCTATAGTACATCTTATTGCTCAGTTGGCGCAAGCTTAAACTTTGGATAAGCCAGCACTCAAATTAACTCAGTATAGAAAATTTATTTGATGAATGGATGTAACGGAAATTGTGATTTTATTAAGTAAACAGTCCTAAATACGGCGCCAGAGCTAAAGTTTTGGTACTATCGGTAAGGAGAACTCTATCACAGAGGTTAAATAGTTCTAGCTCGGTTTTTGCTTGTCGCATCAACCGCAAGAAATTCCCTTCAGCGTCAACCAATAGGGCTATATAATTGAGGAACATTTTGAGGTAGCCTAGACGCGATTGTACTGGAAAGTTATCTTTATTAGGGGTTTGCCATAAACGTTCGATATAGTTGCGTACCTCTACTAAAGGAACGGGTGTTATTGGCTCTGACCGTAAAGCTTGCCGAATTTGATTAAAAATCCAAGGATTTCCTATTGCCCAGCGTCCTACCATTACACCATAAGCGCGCGTTTCAGAGAGTACTTCGAGGGCAGTTGTGGCAGAGTGAATATTACCATTAGCAAGCACTGGACAATCAACCCGTTTAACCGCAGCGGCAATCAAATCATATTTTACTGCCCCGTGGTACATGTCTTTTACTGTGCGACCGTGCAAAGAAAGCAAATCAATGTTGTGGCGATTGATTATATCTAATATTTCATAAAAGGTATCTGTATTTTCAAAACCTACACGCATTTTGACTGTCAAAGGTTTATCGGTGACAGCTTGCCGCAGTTCTCCCAAAATCTTATCTACTTTTTCTGGTTCGCGCAGTAATCCACCTCCAACATTTTTGCGATATATTCTAGGCGCCGGACATCCCATATTTAAATCAACTCCAGCTATATTATAGGTGCATAGTTCCTTTGCTGTTCTTACTAAATCTGGAATGCTTTCGCCAATCATTTGAGCAAAAACGGGGCGACCCGTATCGTTTTCGGTAATTGATGCCAAAATGGTACGATTCAGGCGTGAGGTATCATTAACACGGAAATATTCTGTGAAAAAGTAGTCAGGACTGCCGTATTGGGCAATGACCTTCATAAACCAGAGGTTTGTTACATCCTGCATGGGGGCAAGAGCGGTGAGGGGTAGGTTGTTCTGGAGTGTTTGGGGGAGCAGTACCTGGGACATACAAATCAACATCGACAAAGCACTACTTTATCAAAAAAAATCAACAGAAAACAGTTTGCTGGCGCCTGTAATATTATGCCCAGTTAGGTAACAAATATTTATGATGCGTAAATTTTCAAAAATCAAACCGGATTTGTAGATGATAGCCTTTTGAGGAAAAGTATATGCCTTTAACCCAGTTTCTACGAGGTTTGGCGCCATAGTGTTTGAGTATTGTTTCTGATAATGAAGGTGCAATTATCCATAGCTTTGAAGATTCTTCATCTGAGTAAGCTTTATCATTACGCTTTAATTCACGTATATGTTCTGCTCGTACAGCAAATAATATCATGTCCGGCTAATTACCCATAATTCCCGACAATGTAGAGACGCGTTCACGGAGTGTACCGCAGGTAAATTTCGCGTCTCTACAAGGATTTTATTATGGTTACGTTCCCGGACATGATATAACTTATTTGTGCAGCTTTCGATATCGCCTTCAATAGTTGGTTGGTTTCGGTAGGGTTCTAGTAGACACGGTGTTGCTGCAATGCGACGCAGTAAACCGACAGATTTAGGTATCTGTGCTGCCTTAACCGTTGGTGAAAAATATATGTCGATCAGAGTTGGTTCACCTGGAACTTCCTCACTAATTTTGATTTCGCCATATCTCCTAAGAAACACATCCCCGGAGCGCCAAACTTCGGGGCTTCGTTCGTATAGCCAACCCTTTAGGGTATATGGGCATCGGGCATCGTGTATCGTGTATCGGGCATCGGGTATCGGCGCCCTTTGAGCAACTTTATAATTAAGAACATAACGTTATAAGATGCAGGTAAGCCCCATGAGTCAGGATAAGAACCAAAACGTCCAGCAGTTTCCTCCGTTTAGTGATAAGAATGAAGAGGTGCCAGATATCGGGGGTGGTTTACCTGTTATTGAATACTGGGCAGAGCATACAATTTCACCTGAAGGACCAAAACTTTGGAAAACTTTACTTCATCATAGTGCTTGTCTTTCTTGCTCTTGGGGAACGGGAGGACAAAAAGGTGGTTTTACCAACGAAGATGGAGAAAAGCTTCAGCGCTGTATGAAAAGTGTTGAGGCTATTTCGTCGGAAATTAAACCCGGTATAAAGCCACAATTTTTTGAAACTAGCAGCATTACGGAGCTACAAAAACTCACTTCAATGGAAGCTGATAGACTGGGAAGGTTGAGTTTTCCTATGATTTTACGCGCGGGTAAATCGCACTATGAGCGCATTTCTTGGTCGGAAATTTATCAAATAGCTGAAGCTGGTTTTCGTAAAACGCCAGAAAGAGTAGCTTCTTATAGTTCGGGTCGGTCTTCTAACGAAGCGGCTTTTTTACTGCAATTAATGATGCGGTCGCTTGGTTCTAATAATTTAGCTGATTGTTCAGATTTGTGTCACGCTCCTTCGACTTATGCTCTTCAGCAGATGTTTGGCACAAAAACATCTATCGTAAGTTTGGAAAGTTTAAAGGAAGCTGACTGTGTTGTGTTAGCTGGGGCAAATTCTGCTTACAACCATCCACGCTTTATGAACGAGTTAATCAAATTGCGAGAGCGTGGTGGAAAGATTATTGTAATCAATCCTATCATGGAAATAGGGTTGGTGAAATTTGGTTCTCCTGCTTTCCCTATTAAATCTCTAATACCTGGTTCTGATATTGCTTCGCTGTATCTCCAACTAATTCCTGGTAGTGATTCTGTATTATTCACTGGAATTCAAAAAGCACTCATTGAACAAGGAAATATCAAAACAGAGTTTCTTCAAGCTTACACAGAGGGATGGGAGGCAGTAGTTGAGAATGCTGGCTCTATTTCTTGGGAAACTATTACAGAAACATGTGGAGTCTCACGAGCAGAAATTGAGGCAGCCGCAGCTATAATTAGTAATGCCAAAGGTGTTGTGTTTGGTTGGGCAATGGGTATCACCCAACATGAAAATGGTGTAGATAACGTTTATAGTATCGGCAACACTGCATTAATTACTGGAAATATTGGAAGAGAAGGAGCGGGTGTGATGCCCGTGCGTGGACACTCAAACGTCCAAGGTTTCGGCTCAATGGGTGTAACAACCCACAAAATCAAAAAAGGTCTTCAAGATGCTTTAGAAAAACTTTTAGGACGTTCGCTAAGTGGCGTTAAAGGGTATGATACTCGTTCGCTAATTGAAGCTGCTGATGACCACAAGGTAGATACACTCATCTGTTTGGGTGGAAATTTGTATGGCGCCAATCCAGATTCAACTCAGGCAAAACGCGCGTTAGGTAATATTGAGACTATAATATACCTGGCTACAAAACCTAACCTAGGACATTTTCACGGGTTAGCGAAACAAAATACAATTGTTATTCCCGTACTAAACAGGTTTGAGAATCCTTATAAAACAACTGTTGAATCAGGCAATAACTTTGTACGTTTGAATGATGAAGGCGAAACTCATCTTAAAGACGCTGATTTAATTCCCGAAATAGAATTTTTGACAGAGTTAGCTCATAGAATTCACGGTGAATATCCAGTTGACTGGCGCCAGCTACGAGATACAAAATTCATTCGTAAACTCATCGCGCAAACCGTTCCCGGATTTGAGAAAATGGCAACGATTGACGAAACCAAAGAAGAGTTTACTATTGGTGGACGCATAATTACTACACCTCACTTTCCAACTGAAAACGGTAAAGCGTCTATGTTTGTCACACCAATACCACAATTAACACTTCCTGACCGAAAAGATTTTGGTGCCTCAGAACAAACCCAAGGAATTGTAGTAGCGTTAATAACAGCGCGTAGCTATGCTCAACATAATACAGTAGTTTATCAAATAGAAGACAAGTATCGAGGAATGCCACATCGTAACTGTATCTTAATGAATCGAAGCGATTTAGAAAAGGCTGGATTAAAAGAACATCAGAAAGTAACTGTTGAGGGAAACGCAGGTAAATTAGAAAATGTGGAAATTATTCATGGAGCAGTACGTCCGGGAGCTGCGCTGATGTTTTACCCAGAAGTTAACGTGATTTTTAACGCGCGGGTTGAAAAAAGAGCAGGAACTCCAGCATATAAAAGAGTTCCTGTATTTGTGTATGCAAATTAAATCGAGGTTTGAATTGAAAATCAGGATTTTGGATATCTACATATATATTATAGAGAAATCGCGCACGAATTTTTCGAGCGATTCCGCCAGTTTGCAACTGGCGCCTTTTTTAGGTTAAGAATTCTCAACCTTCCAGAGCCTGCATAACAATATGTGGAACTTTCTCAATAACACGGAGATACGACCGCGTTGCCGTATCAGGATATTTAGCCCCTTGTTCCCAATCCCGTAATGTGCCTAAAGGAACATGAAACTTCATTGCGAACTGCTCCTGTGTCATATGAAGCTTCTGCCGAATTTCCTTAAGGTCAGGAATACGCCTGAATTTTTTAAGCTCTTCGTCCGTCAGAGGGGGATTGTCAAGGTCTGCCACGGCAGACGCTTCAATTTCTTCCTCGGTCATTGCACGCAATTGTTCCCAATCGGTTTTATCACTCAATTGGCGTTTTGAGCCATCAGGCATAACCTGAACAACACGACCATCGTCCAGGCGCTCAACGGTGATAGTATCTTTCTCGCTCATTTTTTGTTGCCCTCCTTGCTGAAATAATTCGCCGTCTCTGCTCTCTGTCCGTGTGGATAACCACAATGATTAATTCGCCTTCAATCAGCCCTATTGTTTTCGTCCGTACCTCGCCATACTCTGGCTTTGTGCTGTCTTCATCAATGCGGTTCGGGTCATCAAAAACCGCCGTTGCCGCGACAAAGCTGATTCGGTGTTTGATGAGGTTGGCCTCTGCTTTTGCTTCGTCCCATTCAAATTGCATTTGCCTCCCTCCTTAAACCAAGGGTACTGCAAAGCAGTAGTTTTGTCAAAATAAGGTCTTGGATATCTATGATTTGTCACAATACCCCAATCGTGAAAGAATAAAACTAGTGGTTTGTGTCATTAAATTTTGTAGGTTAGGCGTCTCGCCTGACCGCACGCACAGGCGGGACGCCTAACCTACAACGCCCCAAAACTATTGACACAAACCACTAGTAGTTCATGTCATTAATTTTGGTGTGATATATTTTTTACCACAGAGACACAGAGTTACAGAGACAAGAGTTAAGAGAGTTCAAGTCAGGCGCCTACACCCCAGAATTAATGACACAGACCACTAGTGGTTCATGTCATAAGTTCTGGTCGGCTCACGGCGTCTCGCCTGACCTCACGCACAGGCGGGACGCCTATGCTACAACGCCCCAAAACTATTGACACAAACTACTAGGCAATGTCAAAAGGAGTAGTAAAATAATTAATCAATTTATAGGAGCAGTAAAAAACGAAGCAATGTTCATAGGGTTTTCAGCCCTTGCATTTTGTGGCGCCATCAAAAAACTTGGGTACACGAATTATTTGCACCTGTAGTTACAGGAAAGCTTGATTTCAATTATACACCTGTACTCATCGATGGTGATAAAGCTGTATATCATATACTTTTTGACAAAGAAGCCGGAACTATTAGCGGTCTTATCGACTTTGGTACAGCAGGTTTAGGAGACTCCGCTTGTGATATTGCCGTACAACTAGGAAATTATGGTGAGAGCATTGTAAGGCGAATGGAAAGTAATTACCCAATGTTAAGAAATGTAATCGACCGCGCGCGCTTTTGGGCAGGAACCCTTAAACTTCAATGGGCAGTAGCTGGATTAAAGTACAAAAATACTTCACTATCTTTAGCACATATTGGTTTAGCTAGAGAATGTTGATCACCCATAATGTAGAGACGTTACATGTGACGTCTCTACAAGGATTTTATTGCGGTTACGAAATTAGATATGATATCAGTTAAGATTTAATTCTTTGAAGGTATTATATTCTTCTAGACTGTAAATATTTTGTGCTACCCAATTATAAATAGCGCGCACAGCTGATGTTTTACCCTGAAGTTAATGTCATTTTTAACGCGCGGGTTGAAGAAAGAGCAGGAACTCCAGCATATAAAAGAGTTCCTGTATTTGTGTATGCAAATTAAATTAATCAGTCTAAGTCTTAAAACTTGCCAGGGTTGTCATCAAGTGCTAGTAAGAAATTAATCAGGTCTGTTTGCTGTTGCGTGCTAAACCCAGTTTGATTGTCTACATAGAACTCATGACCTGTACCATCCAGGTTAGCGCGCTCTGGACTCAAAGCTGGGTTCAATTTGTTAGCTGCCACAACTTGACTACGAAGTTGCTGATCCAATAACGCGCGTAAACTGCTAGCAGGATCAGCTGGCAAACCTTGGCTTAGAGTACCACTTAATCCTAAACCACTAGGGTCAGCAACCTGAAATCTGCCATTCCCAAAAACCTTCAGGCTTCCTTCTCGCACTGCTACACCACCATCATGTAAATAAGGCGCGCTGAAATACAAGCCTCTAAGGGTCGTTGTTTTATAACCACCATTCGGTAATATACCCTTAGGTAATGTTGTAGAACTAACAGAGATATCCTCCGTTGGCACGTCCAGTACTTGGGCGTTAGCAGACACAGGAACGGTAGTGTCAAAAGTGTATAACTTGGGTTCTACTAACAAGTTACTCAGTCCTAAACGAGATTTCGCGCGGGCTGAATTAGTACCAATTTCTTCAATGGGATGAATTGTGTTGTCGGTAAAGAAGGGAGGGATATGGCAAGTTGCACAATTGGCTTTCTCAAATACTTTTGCTCCTCGCTGCACTGAACCACTTTTTAAGGCTTTGAAGTTTTCTTGTGTACGGTTTGGTGGTGGTACTAAGCTATTTTGGAAAGCAGACATGGCATTATTCGCAAAAAAGAATTTGCCACTGGCTATGTCATTTGGATTGTCACTATTGGGACTAAAAAATAACCCGTTGTATGTAACCAAACTAGGTCTCAAATTCGGGTAATTACTGGCGCCGGGAGCAGAAACTTGATCTTCCAATTCAGCAAAGGGAATACCTAATTCTTGCTGCTTCTGTCGCAGCCATACTGAAGGTTTTACTCCATCCGGTAAACGTAATCTTGGATCGGCAGCATTCTGAAGAAATGTACCAATATATACTTCTGGATCAATCTTCTGGGCTTCTTGACTTAATTGAGTAGCTACTAACAGATTAATTTCCGAGGAGTGAACTGCATTGTTGAATACACTGAGTCCAGCAAATGGCCCAACAGCAAATTGTCCATCAGATGAATAAGGATGATTCTTAAACGTGAAACCACTGGGAATTTGGGTGGTATTGTTAATGCTATCCGTTGAACTCTCGAAATTACCGAAAGGTACATCCAAAACGGCATCATCAAAGGCTTTTTCAAACTTTTCAGGGTCAGGCAATTTTACAGATTGACCTTTGCTGTCAATAATAGTCTTACCATTACCTTGGTATTGTGGGTCTAGGGGGTTAAAGTTCAACCGTGCAAACCCGGCAGATGTATTTGGCGACAACGCGGTTAACAAGGAAATGACAAGTTCACCATTTGGAACTCCTGCCAATCGTTTACCTTCATTGGAAATACTCGCATGACAAGCTGCACAGCTAATGCCTATTGTGCGAGTTTTCTCATCAGTTATAAATCCTAGAGGAAAAGTTCCTCCCTTTTCTACTTTTAGACCCGTATTTAAGCGAGTTCCGGCAGGAAAAGTTCGACTACCTAAGACGATATCCTTCTGAAGGGTAATTTGTAAGTTTTTTGTAGCTTGACCACCTAACTGTGCAATTGCTGTTGTGATTTCTGGCAAGATGGTGGCAAAACCTTGGGAAAAACCAAATACCGCTTGCAGACCAAAGTTATCACCTATCTTTCGATTGAAGTATATATCTTCTCCTTTGTCGATTAATTCCTGAGTAATTTGAACTGCTCCTACCTTTTGATCGTCCACTAGATCATTAACCAGTTTACCAAAATAGTCATAAGAGCCTAATGGTTGAGTTGGGGCAGGTTGTAAAAGTTTAAATTCATTCCTAGGGAACGTTGCTACTACTAGCTGATTTTCCATTAAACTATTTGATACTAAGATACCAGCGAAAGTCATGATAAACACGCAAATTAACAAGGATATCTTGGCTTTTTTCGCTAATAATCCCCTAAATAAACTATTTTTCGCGTTGTTCTTCTGGGGTTCCATATTAAGATGTTTTGAAATAGTTTTGCCTTTTTATACCACAATCAACAGTGATTATACGTTAAAGACATAAAAATTTATTTAATTTATTTATTTTAGAGACGCGATTAATCGCGTCTCTACGTAGATATAATTTTTACACAGAGAACCACGAGAGTTGAGAGTTAATATTACGACTGATCTAAAACCATAACGTTACGAACATCTGTGATTGGTTTCTGAATTAATTCTTTGAAGGCATTATATTCCTCTGGACTGTAAATACTTTGTTTTATCACTAAATTGCGTTTGACGACAATAAAACTATTTTCCATTTCATACCTACTTGTGTATTTACCCGCAGAATTTGAGAATGTTATATTTTCGGGTAAATGGCTAACTTTATAATTGGTAGGAAGAATGATTTTATATTCCCAACTCACATTTGAGGCGCCTATTACTAACGGGTATAATCGTTTTCCTGGTGTAATGTAATTGCGAAGAGATTGGGGATTGTAAAAACTAATACCATTAGGTGTAGTGAAATATATCTGCTTGCCAACATTAACAGCCAAAGGACTATTCCATTTAGCTTTTATTTGTACAGGTTGATCTAGATTACTCAAATCACTTTTTTCAATTACCCCTGTTCCACCTTCGGGTGTCGAAGATAACATTTGATTTGCAATTTGCTCTGGTGTATCGGCGTTAAAATAACTCCGCATACTGCCACTTATATTGCCATAGGATTTCATTTCAGCTTCACCATCAATGCTACCATCAGAAGAAATTTTAATTGTATTAGTTGCCATATACCGATTTTGATCAGCTGTACTTTTTGGAGTATATGCAATTTGACCCTTGTCACTGGCAATCACAACAAATTTACCACTGAGTGAAGTATCTAGTTCACCGAACGAAGCATCATGAGCGGTTGGATTGGCAAATATTTGATATGCTGGCAGATATATCATTGCATGGTTAAACTGTGGTGGCGCCGGTAATGGTAATTTTTCATAAGCATCTCCCCAGTCAACTAGTACTGCGTAAGCATCGATACCTTTAGCTTTTAATAAAGCTTGCATTAAAACTACATGGTCTTTGCAGTCACCATATCCATTTTGCAGCACATCGCTAGAAGAATTTGGAATATACCCAGCAGCTTCGTTAAGATATATTTTTTCGTACTGAATATTTTCTGCTACCCAATTATAAATAGTGCGCGCAGCTTCGATGCCTTGTTTTTTGCCTGTAATTTTATTCGCCAACGCAGTAATATCAGGTGTGACTAAGATTTTACCGCTTGCTTGTTTTGAATAGATGGCGCCAATTTTCTCCCAGTTATCTAAGCTGCTAAATATAAACAACGGGTTGACATCAACAGAACTTACCATATCTTGTTCCCGCTGGCGCCGATGTTGATTTTTGATGGTAGCGGTAATTATTCTACGACTACCTTTAATTTCATCAGTAACATTATATCCTCCACGCTGCTGCCACCGTAGTTTTAAATTTACTGGTAGCGAAATTCGCACCGTGTTGTTTAGCGTTGGTGCGTCAAATAATGGTGTGTCATAGTCATAAAAACTAATTACAGGAGGTTTTTTCTGCGTCATCTTCCATTTAACAAAGATTTTACTACCTATTGTTAATTTTGGAAATACAACTGACATTGTTACGCTCTTGTTAGAATCTGTCTTATTTTGTAACTGTCCAGATGTGTCGGTTAAGACATTTTCGTTATAAACTTTTATTTTTGTACCGTCTGGTTGAATTACATATGCCTCTAGTAAGGAAAGCGACTGCGAATCTGGGTAATAATTGTAAGAAGCCCTTTGGTTGCTCTCTATCCCTGAACGAGTTAATAACGTCGTTTGTGAGGAGATAGTTTGTGTATACGTATAGTCAGCGTTGACTTCGTAGCTGTTTTCATAGTTGTCGAGACGGTAGTTGTCTACAACCGATGTCATGAGGCTAGTATTTGTAGACTGCCGTTGATTTTGATTTACGTTATTGATGGTATGCTTTTCTTTAGATGCACTAGCATGAACTTGTACTATGTTAGGTATCACACAATATAGAGTTAAAGTAGATGCGAGTAAATTTTTAAGTGTCTGCATGGTAATTTTTTTACACTAAATAACACTATTTCTTTGATTAGAATTAAATCGACTCAGTAGTCATGGTATTATAACTTACGCAAAAAACGATAAGTAAAGCTTTCTTGACATGAATCGATCTATCCAACCCCTTTAAAAAGGTAAATAAAAAAATCGAACATGACCATAACTGGGATAAAAATTATATTAGTAGAACCTGCAGGAGCATTAAATGTTGGTTCAACCGCGCGTGTGATGAAAAATTTTGGTTTGACTCAACTCGTTTTAGTCAACCCGCAGTGTGACCCTAATGGAAGAGAGGCAAAACTAATGGCGGTTCGAGCTTCAGATATATTAGAATCAGCAATCATTGTAAACTCTTTACCCGAAGCTTTAATTGGATGCAAGCGCGCGATAGCGACGACAGGTGTTGAGCATGACTGGAACCCACCTCTAGAAACACCGCGCACATGCTTACCTTGGTTACTCGAAGAGTCAGCACAACCTAGCGCTTTGATTTTTGGTCGTGAAGACCGAGGGTTAAGTAACCAAGAACTAAATTATGCCCAGCGATTTATTTTTATTCCTTCGACTGAAGAATATTCATCACTAAATTTAGCGATGGCTGTTGGTGTTTGCTGCTACGAACTATCACAACAAGCTTCATTATCTTTACCCCTAACAGATGTAACAGAAAATATACCTTATTCAAATCAACTGGCGCCTTTGGAGCTTGTCGAATCGTATTATCAACAGTTAGAATTACTACTGCTTCGTATTGGTTATCTTTTTCCTCATACTGCTAATAGCCGTATGGAGAAATTCCGGCAACTGTACAATCGGGCGCAATTGCAAAATAGTGAATTAGCTATGTTGAGAGGAATTTTACGTCAGGTACAATGGGCACTTGACAACAAAGGTCATAGTAATAATTCGTAAATTATACCTATGGTTTGCAACACCTCTCACCCCAAATTAAATAATATGGCTTAGACTAAACAGACAGAGTATTGAGTGCTGAGTGCTGAGTACTGAGTGCTGAGTACTGAGTGCTGAGTATTGAGTGCTGAGTGCTGAGTACTGAGTGCTGAGTGCTGAGTATTGAGTGCTGAGTGCTGAGTGCTGAGTGCTGAGTGCTGAGTAGGTGGGTAAAAGTGTAAACTTCTTTACATGTTTTTTGGTTTGGGGTCGGTAATTTAAATAGTGAGCGTGGTTATAAGGAGTAACGGTGTCAGATTCGAGTTTTAGATTAACACCTTCGTCACGGCGCCAAAACGTTGGTCGTCGTGTGTCGCGTCCAGTTCAACCGGGACAGAATCAACCCAAAGTCGCGAAAAAACCTCAACCAGGACGTGCGAAAGTTAAGCCTGCTGTTAAACCTGTTAAGCCGACTGCTAAATCGACCGTACCCACTACAGCAGTATCTGTATCACGTAAAAGTATAGTTAAAAGCACTGTTAAACCAGTCAAAGTATCTGGTATTAACACTCAAATACCTCCCTATAATCCTAAAACCGCCAAGGTAAAATCTGTACGAGTTCGCAAACAACCTATCCCTCGAAAGACAGTTGTTGCCCGTCGGACGCGCTTAAAACCGATGGCACGAAATATCTTATATGGACTCAGGCTACTAATTGTTGGAGTTGGTATTGGCGCCATTGTCGGTACTGTACTCTCAGTTTTAGACCCGGCAACACGGTTAAACAGTACTTCAACACCAACACCGACAACACAACCAACCGCACAACAAACTCAAACACCTACTACTTCTGATACCTTACAGTTATCACAAGAAATATCTAATTTAAAATCTTCAATCCAAAATATCGCTGCTCTTAACCCAAATTTAACTCCAGGTGTGTTCCTCGTTGACCTAGATAACGGAAGTTATGTTGATTTTAATGGCGGCGCCATGTTCGCCAGTGCTAGTACAATCAAAATTCCGATTCTCATTGCCTTTTTTCAAGATGTTGATGCAGGTAAAATTAGCATTGAGGAAACTCTAACAACGAGTAAGTCTACTATTGTTGGTGGTTCCGGAGACATGCAAAATAGACCAGTAGGCACCAAATACGCCATACTTGAAGTTGCTGAGAAGATGATTACTATTAGCGACAATACAGCAACTAACATGCTGATTGAGCGTATGGGAGGAGCAGAAAAATTGAATCAGCGCTTCCGTGATTGGGGACTTAGCACAACTTCGCTTCGTAATATATTACCAGACATTCAAGGAACAAATACAACTTCGCCGAAAGAATTGGGAAGTTTAATCGCGATGATTACAAAAGGTAATATAGTTAGTCCTCAATCGCGTACACGTATTCTTGATATTATGCGGCGTACCGTCAAAGATACTTTACTGCCTTCTGGTTTAGGACAAGGAGCAACGATTGCTCATAAAACTGGTGAAATCGGCGCCCTTTTAGCAGATGCTGGTTTAGTAGAGTTGCCCTCTGGAAAGCGGTATATTGCTGCTGTGATGGTACAACGTCCCCGCAATGATGCTAGCGCTGAAAAGTTGATCACTAATATTTCGCGCGCTACATATCAGCAGTTTGCCCAAGTTGGTTCGGCGCCTGTTAATAGTGTAAATCCTCCTGTAAATCCTCCTGTAAATCCGTCATTTGGAAACACAGTTCCCGTTAATCCAATTCAAGCTCCTGTGATTACTCAACCGCTTCCAAACACACTTCCAAACACATATCCAAACACAAATTATAATCCAATTCCTTCAACTGGTTATCAACCACCACTGATGAACCCAATGCCTAACTCGACATATGTAACACCACCTATGCCTAATATGGGGAGTAGTGTTCCTTCAACTTCTTATCAGGCGCCTGGAGTGAACCAACAGTATTATTATCCTTATCAGCGATAATTTTATTAACTGGTCAATCACCGTTACATATCAATTAACTATTTATGTAATTTTTATGAATCTTATGTAGTATTTGTAACTTTATAAATAAAATGTTAAGAAAAAACTAAACAGTTACACCTGACTTTAGAATTAGTCATAAGTTAGAGAAACCGCCTGCTCTAGCCGAGTCAGGCAGTAGAGTTTGATGTATTCCAATTTAAGAATATCAAATAATCACATAGTTTAAAAATTTAAATAATCTAAATTTTTGCGAATTATACTTAATTATCCTATGGGTAATCTGAAATACTTAGTTAGTTTTTATACTTGCTTATTTGCTTGGTGCAACGCTCCGACTTTCAACGTGAACTATAGTACTATGTTTGGCGGGTTCTGAAACCCCCACTCTTGCGTTACCGTCAAATTTAGTTTTTTAGTTAACTGAAGGAGCAAACGTAGCTAAATATTCATGTTTTGAAGTTTATATTGATGAAATTGGCAACGGATGATGAACAGATGTAACGGATAGGTGGTTTTAAATTACTAGTAGTCTGTGTCAATAGTTTTGGAGTGTTGAAAAAACGAACCGCAAAGTACGCAAAGGTCGCAAAGAAAGAATTAAGAAGAAAGAAATCTTCAAAACTTATGAGATGAACTAATAGTGGTTCGTGTTAATTGTTACTAAACTTTGTTTGATAGCAATAACTCATCCGTTACATCCGTTGTATCCTTTGCAAAGTAACCCATCATATTTAATTCCCACTCACGTCCCATAATAGACAAAACAAATCGTAAAGAAAAAGTTATATTGGCAATAGTAAACACTAGAAACTTAATTACGAAACAATAATAAAAATTACATATAGTAAACTTCAGTGACTATTGATTCCTAAACTTGACGATAATAATCTTTTAACAAAATCTGTGTGAGGTCATTTTTTGACAAAAACGTGCGTCAACCATAGTATCTGTACAATATCACAAATAAATTCTGTCAAAGCAAGAGCGTTGAAGTAATACAGAGGTTTAATTCAATGCGGATTTTAATAGTAGAAGATGACGAGTGTATAGCTAAAACACTGTTGAGTGTCCTTGGCAACCAACACTACACAGTTGATGTGGCTAGCGATGGTTTACTAGGTTGGGAGTTAATCGAAACTTGCAAGTATGATTTGATACTACTTGATGTCATGCTACCCAAGCTGGATGGAATCAAAATTTGTCAGAGGTTGCGCTCTAAAAACTACCAAACACCTATTTTACTACTGACGGCAAAAAACTCAAATACAGATAAAGTAGAGGGACTTGAAGCAGGAGCTGATGATTATGTGGTTAAACCATTTGAATTTTCTGAACTACTAGCACGTATTCGTGTTTTGCTACGGCGCCGAAATTCACCCATTCAAACGGTACTACGTTGGGAAAACTTGTGTTTATATCCAGATAGCTATGAAGTTACCTATAATGGTAATTTACTTACCTTAACCCCCAAAGAGTACCGTTTACTAGAACTGTTTCTACGTAATAAGTATCAAGTTTTTAGCCGAAGTGATATTATTGACCACCTTTGGTCTATCGAAGAGGCGCCAAAAGAAGATACAGTAACAGCGCATATTAAAGGTTTGCGACAAAAACTAGGCCTTGCAGGCGCCACAAATGATTGTATAGAAACAGTATATGGCATTGGTTATCGTTTAAAAGAAACTGGTTTCGATGACAAAAAACAATCTTTGAAGGTGCAGCAGAAAAAAAAGAGTCAAAAACAACAAATGAAGACCGCATTAACCGAATTATGGCAAAGTTTGAAATCGAAAACAAACGAACGTTTAGCCGTTTTACAACAAACAGCCACAGCATTAACTTTAGATGAATTGGCAGAAGAACAAAAACAGCAAGCACAACGAACAGCGCATAAGTTAGCAGGAATATTAGGTGTATTTGGTCTTGAAGAAGGTTCACGTCTCGCGAAACAAATAGAGCAGATGTTTCAGTTAGGAATGCAACAAGACCAAAGCACAGTAATTAACCTTTGCCACTTAGTAGAACTTCTCCAACAAGAACTCAATAAACCAGTCTTTGAAGAATTTGACAAAGCAGTTTTGAATTTTGTAGAGGAGGAAGATAGTGTTAAACCATAAACACCCACTGACTTCAGAGTCAATAAACCCTGTAGACTCACTCGAAGTATTGCTACATAAGTTAATGAACCGTGTTCGCCAATATGCAGAATTATCAGACATTTTGTCTGTAACCGTTAACGAAGTACGAGTTTTTCTACAGACTGACCGGGTTAAGGTATACAAATTTGATGCTTCGGGTAGCGGTGAAGTTGTCGCTGAGTCTGTTAATGACCGTTTACCATCACTATTAGGACAACATTTCCCAGCAGAAGATATTCCACTAGAAGCGCGCGAAATGTTTGAAAAAGTTCGTCAGCGTACAATTGTTGATGTAGCTGCACAAACTATTGGGTTAAGTCGATTTGTATACCCTGAGAGTGATAATAATGATATTTGGTTTCGGCACGTAGACCCCTGTCATGTGGAATATTTGATGTCAATGGGTGTACATTCTTCGGTAGTTGTGCCAATTTTACACCGTCAGCAGTTGTGGGGGTTATTAGTTTCTCATCACAGTGTGCCACGCGATGTTACCGAAAGAGAATTACAGGTATTGCAACTTGTAGCAGACCAACTATCGATTGCGGTGGGACAGTCAACCTTACTTCAACAAACTCGAATTTTAGCACAACAAGAAGCTACAATTAATCGTGTTGCTAAACTGTTACATTCAATGACTGAAATGCAGTTGCAACAAGCTTTAGAGTTAGCTGTGTCAGGTTTACAAGCTAGTGGTGGTAGAGTTTATATTGCGCCGCAAAAACCAAACGAAGAAGCACAAACATATAGTTGTGGGTCTGGTTGTATATTAAATGAAGATTATTGCGATTGGTTAGCTACTCAATCAACATTACCCGAACAGAGTCATGTTTGGGTAATTAATGATTTGTTTGTATCAGCGTTGCCAGAATATTTAGCGAATGATTTTAATAAAGCTGAAGTTCGTAGCTTATTAGTTGTTCGTTTGGAGTACCATACTTCAATTGTGGGTTATTTAAGTTTTTTCCGTCGCTCTATTGATACACAAACTTTATGGGCACGGCGCCGAGACCCTCTGGACGAGCGACATTTACGTCCGGTAAAATCGTTTGAAGTATGGCAAGAGTTAAATATTGCTCAAGTTAACGCTTGGACGGCGCCGGAAATTGATTTAGCAAACTCCTTGGGTAGTCACTTTGCAATGGCTATACAACAATATCAATTATATCAAAAAGTACATACAGTTAATTTTCATTTACACAAAGATATTGAACAAAGAAAGTTATTTGAAACTAAAATTTCTGCTTTAAATGCGGAGTTAGAAACACGAGTATTTGAGCGTACTGCTGAGTTACAGCAAGCTAACACCGAATTAAAACACGAAATCAAAGAACGTCAACAAGCACAAGCTTCTTTAGAGCGTTTAAGTCGGTATAACGAGTTAATTTTAAACTCAGCAGGTGAGGGAATTTATGGTTTAGATGCCAACGCAAAACTCACTTTTATCAATTCTGCTGGTGCCAGGATGTTGGGTTATCAAGTCGAAGAATTAATTAGTTTAAGTAAAAATTTTCCACATTTCGTTTTAAAACACTCGAAGTCTGATGGTACTGCCTATAAATGGTCAGAGAACCCAATACGCACGACTTTAGAATATGGCAAAGTCCAAAACATCAGTGATGATATATACTATCGTCGAGATGGGACAAAACTTCCTGTTGAGTATATTTCAACACCAATCGAAGAACAAGGTCAAATTATCGGCGCCGTAGTTATTTTCAAAGATATAACCGAACGGCAAATAATCGAGCACATGAAAGATGAGTTTGTTTCTGTAGTTAGTCACGAACTGCGAACTCCTTTAACTTCGATATGCAGCGCTTTAGGTTTACTATCACATAATTCGCTCGATAGCCAACCAGTTAAAAAACAGCGAATGTTAGAAATTGCCTTTGAAAATACAAACCGTTTGGTGCGTCTTATCAATGATATCCTTGATATCGAGCGCATCAACTCCGGCAAAGTTACAATGCATTTTCAAATTTGTAATGCTGCTGACCTAATGACTCAAGCTGTTGATGAAATGCGCGCGATGGCAGAAAAAGCCGAAATTACTCTTTGTGTGGCGCCACTTGATGCTCAACTTTGGGCAGACCCAGATAGAATAGTTCAAACGCTTACAAATTTAATTAGCAACGCAATTAAATTTTCACCTCTTGGTAGCACTGTTTGGTTAAGCGCAGAAATACAAATGACTCCTCATGTACTTTTTAAAGTAAAAGATGAAGGTTGGGGAATTCCGTCCGATAAATTAGAAACTGTCTTTGACCGCTTTCAACAGGTCGATGCTTCAAATTCTCGTAACCAAGGTGGAACAGGTTTAGGACTTGCGATATGTCGAAGTATTGTACAGCAACATGGAGGCAGCATTTGGGCAGAAAGTGTATTAGACAAAGGTAGTACATTTTACTTGATTTTACCTTTATTGGGAGGAACATAATTATGAGTAAGCGTGTATTAATAATAGATGATGAGCAGGGTATTCGAGAAACAACTCAGGTGTGCTTAGAAATAACCGGAGATTGGGAAGTTTTTACTGCTAGTTCGGGTAAAGAAGGATTAATATTAGCAGCATCCGAAAAGCCAGATGTAATTCTTTTGGATGTAATGATGCCAGATATGGATGGGTTAACTACATTAAAAAAAATACAATCAAACACAGAAATTCAGCATATACCTGTAGTTTTCTTAACGGCAAAAGCTCAACCTGCGGAACAGCGTCAATTTAGTCAGTTAAAATTGGCAGCGTTAATTACTAAACCTTATGACCCATTTACTTTATCCGACCAACTTACAGAGATAGTTTTACGAGGAATTCATAAAACTTGACGGAAGATGTCAGCAAGAAAAAAGGAATCCCAATAGGAAATTCCCTTAAATTTTGTTCCAAGATATACTGTGCAGTAGAAACACTCGACATTTCCAAAGGGTTAATTTTGCTCCTAGTTAGAGTTAAGAGATATCCCTTGCCGTCCCGGTGTCTAAATTTCTCCTTGTAAACATTGATAAGTAAAGGTGAGAATAAATTCAAATACTAGTCGATTAAGCTTTGTTAGTAATATTTTTGTGTGTGCAGAAGTGCTTAGATATCGCATCTCTACATCTTTAAAGTTACCACATAATGCTTAATCAAGTAGTATTAAAATAGATTGAAACCTCCTCAGCAATTAGCAGTTTTAGGTACAGAGTAGTTTTAATAACCCCAAAGAAGCAATTAAAAAACTTAGTACATAAGGGGAGTGCAAGGTTACTAACTGCTGAAAGTGATTCAATGTATTACAAGGTTCAAAAAACTTAACCGTCCGTTGTTACGGTAAAATTTTGACCGTTAGCAAGTGTTATGGTTGCTATCTACACATGATAATACTTACTCTTACTTAAATGGTAGTCGGAAAAGTCGGATATTAAAGTCGGATCGAGTCGGATGTTTGTATAAAATATTAACCAGGTGTCGTGCAGGACTCAAAATTGCGACTTATTTGATATTAGTAGTATTAGCACCCTTTACCCCTGAAAATTACTATTATTTATGATGGACAATCTGAAATTCACCCTATAAAATTATTTACGTACCTATACGCAATAACAACTATGCTCACGAAACGATAAATGCCACGTTGAAGCTGAATGCATTATGCAACATAAGTTATAACTATAGGACTACTACTTGATTTTTGAACAAAATTAAGTATGCACTAAAGTACTAAAATATTGATAATAGTACGTTACGCAGTCACTAAGGCGCCCTACTTATCTACGTATCTTTTCAAAAATCAAACCGGATTCCTATATCTGGATGACAGTTTTTGGGAGCAAGCTAAATCTATTTTAAAGTTATTAAATACACTAAGTATTTATAGTAACGATTATCAATAGATTATGTTTTTATGTCCGGATTAACGCGTGTGGGTACGTAACGATAGATACATAAAGTTTGTGGGTAGAGGAGTGAGATGAAAAAGATTAAGCATTTAACCCATGTAGGGTTAGTTTTGTTGGCTGCAATTCAAACATTACCAACTTTTGCGTCAGAAGCTAAAAAAAATTCTGAAATTTCTGTAGAAACTAAGTACCTGCATATAAATAAGTAGTTTTACGGTTGTCAGATCATTGCTGACATTGGCTATAGTTTTATGGTACTTGTTATTTTTGAAAAAAGTAATTATAAATATTTTAATTCTTACAAAATTTTAGTTAATATTTATTTTACTGAAAACTAATGACTTATTAAGATAAGTTATTTTTATAATCAATAAATAATTATTCTTATCACTATGAATTATTATGAATATTATTTGGTATTTAAAAGAATTAAATAAATATATATTTCGATACAAAATGTTAGTTATTTTCGTCTTGAGTGGTCAGATTTTTGAGGCTGCATTTGACTCAGGTATGAAAATAAGTTTAAAATTTATTATTGATGCAGCTGTTGTTCCCCAAAATTACCGCCTTTTACTTTTAATGCTACTGCTATTGGGCGGCGGAGCAATTGTATTTTCAGTCGCCGGTTTATTGGGAGATTTTTTTGCGGCACGTTTCAGTATTTTGGTAATCAACGATATTCGTCGCGTAATGTTCGAGCGGCTCCAGGGTCTTTCGATAGAGTTTTTTAGACGACGTTTAGCTGGAGATATTGTCAACTGCTTTGTAGCAGATATAGAAAAGGTAGAAAGTAGTCTTCTCGTTGGTATACCAATTACTGTTTTTTGCTTATTTCACCTTCTTTTTTCTGTAAGTTTCTTGTTCTTCCTTAACTGGCAATTAGCGATTATGAGTTGCATCGGTTTGACTTTTTGTTTAGCTGCACCATCAAAAATTGCTCGGATAGCCACAAACGAAGGTTATCATTTACGGCAAAAAGAGGGAATTATTGCTAGTCTGGTTGAAGAAAATATTATCTCGCAATCAGTTGTAAAAATATTTGGTCTGGAAAGACGAATGTTAAATACTTTTTCTGGACAATTGGACAATTTGAAGCAAACTTACATTAAGGCAAAATTTCTGTCTTACTTAGTGCAAAGATTTCCCTATGTAGCTTTTGTCCTTTTGCAGCTTGCCATTTTTGGTGTTAGCGCCATGCTAGCCTACCGCAATTGGATTACGGTAGGAACACTTGTTTCGTATGTATTTTTATTATCAGGTTTGAATTTCATTATCATCAATCTTACTTTTGCACTGCCTTATTTAATAAGCGCGGTGGCAGGAATGCAACGTCTTAACGATATTTTGGCAGAAGTTCCTCAAGTACAAGATGCATCGGATGCAGTTGCCTTGCCTACTTTTTCTCATAAAATTAGCTTTGAGGATGTAACTTTTAACTATTCTCAAAATAGAGGAGGAATTAATAACCTGTCTTTGAATATTTACAAAGGAAACTTTATAGTTTTTGTTGGTCTTTCAGGCGCAGGTAAAAGCACTATTGTTAATTTGCTAACGCGATTTTACGACCCACAAGAGGGACGTATTCTCTTTGATGGGGTAGATTTACGCTCCTGCACTCAACATTCACTGCGTTCTCAAATTGGACTGGTTTCTCAGGATATAATTTTGTTTAACTGTTCTGTGCGGGAAAATATCCGCATGGGTTATCTGGAAGCTAGTGATGAACAAGTGGAAGCCGCAGCCAAAGCTGCTGAAATTCATGATTTTATTCTTACCTTACCCCAAGGTTATGACACATCCGTGGGAGAGCGTGGGGGGTGGGTATCAGGAGGACAACGGCAGAGAATCGCCTTAGCAAGGGCGTTGGTGAGAAACCCAGCAATTCTGATTCTGGATGAAGCCACATCTGCATTAGACCCTATTACCGAAGCAGGTATCTTCGCTACGTTATCGCGTATTGCCACTGAACGCACGCTGATTGTTATTACTCATCGCATTAGTCAAGCATTGCGTGCAGACCTAATTTTTGTGTTGGATTCAGGAAGAATTGTTGCTGCTGGTAGTCATACTGATTTAATTCAGCAAGGAGGACTATATGCCACACTCTGGCACGAAGCAAGGCAAAAAAACGGGTTATGGGATTCTCCTGCGGAGAAGTTCGCTCACGCTTCCCCTTCTACAGAGAATTAAATAACTTATACATGTGTCAATCTGATTACAAGTAAATGAAGAGATTTCTACTTATATTAAATGCAATGATTGAACCTAACAATAATTCAAAAATTCTTGCTACAAATCCAGAACAGCAAATTTCTGCTAAAGAGCTTTTAACAGAGACGGAGCGCCATAAGTTATTAGTCGAGTGGAATAACACAGCTAGTGATTACCCACGAGATAAGTGTATTCATCAGTTATTTGAAGAACAAGTAGAACAGACACCCTCTTCAGTGGCAGTAGTGTTTGAAGATAAACAGCTGACCTATCGAGAACTAAACGCAAGAGCAAACCAACTGGCACATTACCTGCAAAGCTTAGGAGTGGGGTCAGAAGTTTTAGTGGGAATTTGCGTAGAGCGCTCCCTAGAAATAGTGGTGGGACTGCTAGGTATCCTCAAAGCAGGTAGTGCTTACGTCCCCCTTGACCCAGCGTATCCATCTGAGCGCTTGACCTTCATGCTCGAGGATACCCAAACCTCGGTGTTGCTTACTCAGGCACGGTTAGTTGAATCTCTTTCTTCACAGTCTTCGCGTTTCGTCTGCCTAGACACTGATTGGGAGGTAATTGCTCAACACAGCCAATCCAACCCCCAAAGGAGAGTAACGACGAACAACCTAGCCTATATAATCTACACTTCGGGTTCTACAGGCAGGCCCAAGGGGGTGGCTATGAGCCATTGCTCTCTATGTAATCTGCTTTTTTGGCAATTAGAAAGCTCAACAGCTTCCGTAGGGTCAAAGACTTTGCAATTTGCTCCACTAAGCTTCGATGTGTCCTTTCAAGAAATCTTCTCTACTTGGTGTTCGGGCGGAACGCTTGTTTTAATCTCAGAATCACTACGACGAGATGCGGTAGGTTTATTACATTTTCTTAGCGAAAAAGCTATTGAAAGACTGTTTCTTCCTTTTGTAGGCTTACAGCTGCTAGCCGAGGTCGCTGATGGTCAGCAAGTCGTTCCCACAAGTCTACGTGAGATTATTACTGCAGGCGAACAATTGAAGATAACCAGACAAATCGCCAATTGGTTTACTAAGCTAAAAAGTTGCACATTACACAACCACTACGGGCCGTCAGAGAGCCATGTTGTCACGGCTTTCACCTTAACAGGTTCACCTTCTTCTTGGCCTGCACTTCCGCCCATTGGTCGCCCCATCGCCAATACCCAAATCTATTTACTGGACGCCCAACTAAAACTAGTTCCTTGTGGAGTTCCTGGATATTTATACATCGGCGGAATCGCTTTAGCACAGGGATACCTCAACCGCCCCGATTTAACTGATGAACGGTTTATTCCCAACCCTTTTAGCGACAAACCAGGCGATCGCCTGTACAAAACAGGTGATTTAGCCCGCTATTTGGAGGACGGCAATATTGAATACTTGGGGCGTACCGACGATCAAGTCAAGATTCGTGGCTACCGCATCGAACTGGGTGAAATCGAGGCAGCCCTGTGGCTGTATCCTGACGTGCGCTCGGTCACGGTTACAGTTTGGGAGGATGCACTGGATAACAAGCGCTTGGTGGCCTATGTGATTCCCAATCAGGAGTCAGCACCCCCCACAGTGAACGATCTGCGCCGCTTCCTAAAGGAAAAACTGCCCGACTATATGGTGCCTGACCGCTTCGTGTTTCTGAAGACCTTGCCATTAACCCCCAGTGGTAAAGTGAACCGCAAGGCGCTACCGATACCCGACACCACGAGGTTTGATGCGAAAGCAGATTGTGTGCCACCTCGCAATCCTATCGAGGAAGTGCTGGCAGGAATTTGGTCAGAACTTCTTGGTATTGAGAGCGTCGGCGTTCATGACAACTTTTTAGAAATGGGCGGGCATTCACTGCTAGCTACCCAGGTAATATCCCGCGTGCGTCAAACCTTTCAGATAGAATTGCCCTTACGCTCTTTGTTTGACACTCCTACCATAGCCGAACTGGCCAAGCGCATTGAGACAGGTCATCAGGAAAAGCTACCCTTGCAAGCTTCCCTAATTCAACCCGTTGCCAGAAACCAAAACTTACCTCTCTCATGGGGTCAGCAGCAGCTGTGGTTCTTCGCACAATTATCACCTAATACGCCTGTCTATAATGAACCCTTGACAATTCACTTTTCGGGTGCTATCGATGTAGATGCACTCTCAAAAGCCCTTAACGAAATTGTCAAGCGTCATAAAAGCTTGAGAACGCGCTTCATTACGGTAGATGGACAGCCAGTGCAGGTGATTACTCCCCTTGATACTTTTAATCTAGCAGTGGTAGATCTCAGAAAATTTCCAAAACAGCAGCGGGAAGGCGAAGCTTGTAGGTTGGCAACCGAGGAGACTAAACAACCCTTCGATCTTACTTCATGCCCACTGCTGCGGGCTAAATTAATGCAGCTTGCAGACGCTGACTACAGGTTATTTTTGACCTTTCACCACATCATCATTGATGGTGTTTCGCTTTACAATGTCTTCCTTCCAGAACTAGCGAGACTCTACGAAGCTTTTTCTTGTGGCAAACCCTCTTCGCTTGCAGAACTGCCTGTACAGTACGCCGACTTTGTTGTTTGGCAGAGGCAGATGCTTACTGGAGAGATTTTGTCAAGCCAGCTTGACTACTGGAAGCAGCAGCTTGCTAATTTGCCGATATTACAACTGCCATTAGATCGTCCGCGTCCTGCCAAACAAACGTTTCGAGGTACAAGACAGCGTTTTTCCCTATCCAAAGACTTGACTGAGGCACTAAAGGCACTCTCGCGTCAGGAAGGGGTTACACTCTATATGACGCTGCTAGCAGCGTTCAAAACTTTGCTCTACCGCTATTCTGGGCAGGAAGACATTGTTGTGGGGACTTTCAGTGCAAACCGCAACAGACCAGAGATCGAGGGGCTGATTGGGTATTTCCTCAACACCTTGGTGTTACGTACTAATGTGTCTGGTACCCCTAGTTTTCGAGAGCTACTTTTACGGGTGCGTCAAGTAACCTTGGGAGCTTACGCCCATGAAGACTTGCCCTTTGAAAAGTTGGTACAGACACTGCAACCTGAACGAAATCTCAGCCTAAACCCTCTATTTCAAGTAGCATTTGCTCCTCAACCCTCAATGCCGTCTTTGAATTCGGACTGGACTATAAATAAGCTGGATATTCATACAGATACAGCCAAGTTTGATTTGAGCGTCGATGTAGAGGAAAGGCCAGAGGGCATTATTGGTCGTTTTGAGTACAACGCTGATTTGTTTAATGCGAACACTATCTCCCGAATGATAGGGCATTTTCAAACCTTGCTTCTTGCAATCGTAGCCAATCCAAAGCAACAAATTTCGGAATTGCCACTGTTGACAGAAACCGAACGCCATCAGTTACTCTTTGAGTGGAACAATACCCAGGTAGAGTATCCCTTTGATAAATGTATTCACCAGTTGTTTGAGGAACAGGTAGAACAATCACCTGACTCAGTGGCAGTAGTATTTGAAGGCGAACAGCTGACCTATCGAGAATTGAACGCAAGAGCTAACCAGTTGGCACACTACCTGCAATCGCTGCATGTAGGTCTAGAAGTTTTGGTGGGTATTTGTGTGGAGCGCTCCATAGAGATGATTGTGGCGCTGCTGGGCGTACTCAAAGCGGGCGGTGCTTATGTCCCCATCGACCCTGCCTATCCTAAAGAGCGCATCGCCTATATGCTCGATGATTCAGGGCTGCCAGTTTTACTAACTCAACAAAAACTGGCAGCCTCGTTACCAGAGCATCAAGCGCAGGTGGTCTGCTTGGATGCTGATTGGAAAGAAATCTCTGTGATGCCCGAACTCCCTCCCATTAGTGATGTGACCTCAGAGAACTTAGCTTATGTAATTTACACTTCTGGTTCTACCGGAAAGCCCAAAGGAGTTCTAATTCCCCAATCGGGGCTGCTAAATTTAGTTTTCTGGCATCAACGCGCCTTTAATCTCACATCATCAGACCGAACTACTCAGCTAGCTGGAACTGCATTTGATGCTTCCGTCTGGGAAGTGTGGCCAACTTTAGCATCGGGAGCAAGCATTTATTTAATCGAGCCAGATATTCTTCTATCTCCAGAAAAGCTGCGCGACTGGATAGTTTCCAAAGAAATAACAATTACTTTTGTCCCCACCCCAATAGCAGAAAAGCTGCTGTCTCTGCAATGGCCGTCTAACGGAGCTTTGCAAATCATGCTGACGGGTGGAGATAAGCTTCATCAGTATCCATCCGCTTCAATCCCGTTCAAAGTAGTCAATAACTACGGGCCGACTGAGAACACGGTGGTCACGACTTCTGGATTAGTCGTCCTTGATGACACAGATAATATATTGCTTCACATCGGTCGTCCGATTGACAACACCCAAGTTTATCTTCTCGACCCATATCTCCAACCTGTTCCTATAGGCATTCCTGGGGAACTGCACATTGCTAGCGTCTCCTTAGCGCAAGGATATCTCAACCGTCCTGATTTAACTGAAGCGAAATTTATTCCTAATCCCTTTAGCAATAAATCAGGTTCTCGCCTTTACAAAACTGGCGATAATGCTCGTTATCTTCCAGATGGCAACATCGATTTTCTTGGTCGCATTGACAATCAGGTAAAAATTCGCGGCTTCCGCATTGAACTGAGCGAGGTTGAGGCAGCAATCGCACAGCACCCTGGCATACGAGAAACTGTAGTCGCGGCACGGGAAGATATCCCTGGCAACAAGCGCCTCGTAGCTTATGTAGTTCCCAAGGGAGAAGCCGTGCAGGAGACAGTACTCCCCACAGTCAATGAATTGCGTTCTTTCCTCAAAACTAAGCTGCCAGGTTACATGGTTCCTGGAGCCTTTGTCTTTTTATCAGCCATACCCCTAACTCCCAACGGCAAAATAGACCGTCGCGCTCTACCCGCGCTAGATAACTCCCTCCAAGAACTGGAAAACAATTTTGTTGCACCTAGCACCCTCACTGAAGAAACCCTAGCAGCTATTTGGGCAAAAGTTTTGGGACTGCAACAAGTAGGTATTCACGACAACTTCTTTGAATTGGGCGGACATTCTCTTGTAGCCACCTCTGTTATTTCTCGCATCCAAGAAGCCTTTAAGATTGAACTTCCCCTGCGCCATCTATTTGAAGCACCTACCATTGCTTCCTTGAGCCAGGTGATAGAAACTGCTCGTTTTAAGGGATTCATTGAGCAATCCTCTAGCGGGATAACACTTGGCGCCCTACCCCCTCTTTTACCCACAATGCGAGATACGCATATACCCCTATCTTTTGCACAAGAGTATATATGGTATGTACAGCAATTAAATCCCGACAGTTGCTTCTGTAACAGTAGTGTTTCTTTACGTTTCAATGGCGTGCTTTCTCCAGAGGCAGTAGAGAAGAGCATCAATGAAATTATCCGCCGTCACGACATTTTGCGTACTACCTTTACCGTCAAAGAAGGTCAACCTGTGCAGGTCATCACCCCATCTTTGACCCTACTATTAAAGATAGTAGACTTACAAGACCTACCTGCTGCTGAACAAGAAGCTTCTGCTCAAAGAATTGTTGCTGAAGAATTCCAGCACCACTTTGACCTGGCTAATAGTCCCCTAATCAAGACAACCTTGCTGCAATTGACTCCCCTAGAACATTGGTTGTTAATATCGATGCACCACATCATCACAGATGCCTGCTCAATCGGCATCTTTCTTCAGGAGTTAGAAACCCTAATAAGCGCTTTCTCTCTTGACTTATCTAGCTCAAAAGCAGCCACTGCACTAACACCACTACCCGAAGTACCACTTCAGTACGCGGACTTTACCCTCTGGGAGCGAAAGCGGTTGAACGAAGAGGTACTAGAAAAGCAACTGTGTTATTGGCTTCAAAAACTGACTGATAGTCCACAAGCACTGGATGTCCCACCTTCTCAGCAACTACAACCTACTACCAACAGCAGACAAGCATCTTTCTATTCTCTAGTTCTGCCAAAAAGTCTTGTTGTATCAATCGAAACCCTAAGTCGTTCTCAAAGAGTTACTACCTTTGTCGTCATCCTTACTGCTCTAAAGATACTCTTGTTCAAATGGAGCAAACAAACTGAAATTCTTGTAGTGGCTACAACTGGCAATCGCAGTACACCAGAAATCGAAAGAATGCTCGGTTGTTTTATTAACGAAATTATTTTGCGATCATTTCTCTCTAACTCTCAAACAGGACTTACTCTTTTAGAGCAGGTAAAAGAAACAGTCAATGAAGCCATTAATTATAAAGAGGTTCCTTTACAAAAAGTTATTGAAGCTGTCAGAATCAAAAGAGAACTTACCTTCTCGGCAAGCGTTACTATGGAGCCTCCAATACAAGGACTTGATAGGATTTCAAAGTGGGAAATTGTACCCGTTCAGCCTAAATGCGAACTGTGGGATGAGCAGATTCCTCTAGAACTTTATGTTTCTTCCCCGACTGAAGATTCTCAAACCATAGAAATTTCTCTGTTGTACAGTGCAAAGTTGTTCACCTGTGAGACAATAGAACGCCTGTTTAGTTACTATCAGGAAATCTTACAGAAGCTTGTTGAAAACTCCGAAACTAAGCTTTCTGAATTTTAATGAGGTAAGGACAACTGATTTGAAGAGGCGATTAATATTATGTCCGGTAGTTTACCCATAATTAAACTGTTACGCTGCAACCTGACTGTTTGACAGATTTATGTGGAAGGCAGTGAAATTAAGGTCTACACTCCAAGGAATAGATGCGAGAAAACCATATCCCGTAACTTATATCTTGGCGAGCTTTATTGGAAGCAAAACAAGGTTCGGGGTCTTTTGGTAACAAAGGAATAGGGGTTAACAATTGTCGTCCTTTGTGAATAACACCTTTAAGCCAATTAATACCAATGCGCGAGATAGCTTAAACCACGATTCCAATGAGGGTCAACACTTGAACGCAGACTGGCAACTTGTACAGCCATGCCCTGCGCTGTGCTATAAAGTAAAGTTAAAGCCGCAATTAAATACAAACGTTCGAGTGATTTCGCGTTTCTCAGGCGTGAATCCTCCAATTCAAACGCACCTGATTTACTGTCAAGGAATAGTTCTTCCACACGAAACCTCAGAGCATACTCATGCAATATTTTTAAAGTTGGAGGTTCCGAAGTGATAACAGCCCAATGCTCAGATACCCCTTCTGGATAAGCGACTACCAGGTTACAACGAATCAAACCGTCTTGCCATAATCCAACATTACGATAAAAAGCCGCTTCGCCTTTTTTCGGATAAATTGAAGATGCTTCTATCAGATGGCGCCTGATTCCATGTAACTTTGTGTCACAAGTTATACGTATGCAGTAATACCAATTACTTGCTTGCAACCAACTCAAAAAATCATGATTGGCAAAGCCTCGATCTGCTAGCATCATCACATTGGGGTGATGGCGCAGTAACCATCTGGCTTTACGCAGCATCGGTTCGTATTCTTTAAATGCGACTGTCGCACTACTATGTTCCAATACACGCCATAATAAAGGAATTGCCCGACCACAACATACTACTGAGATATGAATCATACAGAAACGATTCCACAGCACAGTTGTATCAATAGCTAAATATAATCGATGGTTCTGCCAATCTTTTAGTGCTGCCATCGCCAATGGTAGATACAATTTATCTACGCAAACTTAAGCTGCTTTCTACAGCTTGAATTTTCGATTAAAAATCGCCAATGGTAGATACAATTTATCTACGCAAACCCTATACTATTTTCAAGAAATCTACGCCCTTCGGGTTCGCCAGTTTGCCACGCACGGAAACCGAGACGTGGCAACTGGACTCACCACCTGCGTTCATAACTTTGGGCTTGTTCTGCTGTGACTTGAACAAGTTTTTGGACACTTTGGAACAAGAAATTGGACAACTCGAAGCCTGAAATAGGCTATTCCAGCGTGAACACTTTCCAAGCGTTCATCTGAATTTGGAATAAGAAAGTGGACAGTCGTTCATTTTTGTCACAAGAAGATGGACAATTGAACATTGAGTAAAATCATATTTTGCTCGAATCATCCATAATTCAAATGCGTGGAACTGTTGTATGAACTTATGTATCTTTTTTGGACTAAGAAGTTGGACACGGTGTCCATTTTCTTGTTCAAGTCACATCTGCGTTACTTTGCACATAAGGGTGCCCGCCGAGATAACGGCAAAAAGGGACACGTTGTAAATAAATATTGCAGAGTATGCCTTATTGATTTACAAATTTGTCCAAAAATGATAAAGGGGAAATTTTTTAATCGCACGTAAAAACCAAGCGGACATCCCAAATTATCCCTTACTCTCGCCCATGTTTGACCCAAATTAGGAATGTTTTTATCTGGGGGTTTAGCTAGAGCTTAAGGTTGAAACAACCATGTATCAAGGGTTTTGTCAGTTCGGTTCATATAACTTCACAACGTGTCTCATTTTACCGTTATCTCGGTCAACACCCTTTTACTCACAATGGTTGTCTGACTCATTCTTTGTCTTCCTAAAAGAGCCGCACCCATTTGATATTTAGACACTCAAGGCGAGAATTTGCTGAACGTCTTCAATTTTAATATCCCCTCTTTCACCCAAAGCAACTAAACCACGCTCTCCAAAATGCTTAACGATAGCAGCGATATCACCTGAACTAATTCCATAAACCGATAAATGAGTTGGAACACCTACTGACTCAAAGAAATTTTTAGTTCTAGAGATGGCTTCTGTGATACGCTGTTGGACATCACCATCTATAATTCCCCAGACTCGTTCTGCATACTGCAACAGTTTTTCCCGCTTGGCAGACTGCTGAAATGCCAGCAGACTAGGCAAAATTATTGCCAAAGTCTGACCATGATCTATGCCATGTAATGCTGTCAATTCATGAGCGATAGTATGTGTTGCCCAATCCTGTGGGACTCCTGTACTAATAAGTCCATTCAGTGCCATTGTTGCACACCACATTACATTTGCTCGTGCATCATAATCTGTAGGATTAGAAAGTGTCTTTGGTCCCTCTTCAATGAGGGTTTTGAGAATGGATTCTGCCATTCGGTCTTGTAACGGAGCATTAACTGGATAAGTCAAGTACTGCTCAATCACATGGGTGAAAGCATCAACAATTCCGTTTCCAATTTGCCTTGGCGGTAGTGAGAAAGTGGTTGCTGGATCGAGAACTGAAAAACGTGGAAGCACTAAGGAACTGGTGAAATAGAGTTTTTCTCGCGTTTCCCACCTAGTTATTACCGAGCCGTCGTTCATTTCCGAACCAGTGGCGGGTAGAGTGAGTACCGTACCAATTGGCACAGCAGTACTAACTAGTGCTTGCTTTGCCAAAATATCCCAGGGGTCACCTACAAAAGGAACCGCAGCTGCGATGAATTTAGTGCCATCGAGAACAGAGCCGCCTCCTACAGCTAGTAGAAAATTAATATCTTCAAATCGAACCATTTCAACAGCTTTGAGGAGCGTCTCTAGACTGGGATTAGGCTCAATCCCTCCGAACTCTAAGACTTTACGTCGAGCTAAAGCAGACTTAACTTGTTCGTAAACACCATTTGTCTTAATGCTACCCCCACCGTATGTCATCAGAATTTTGGCATCGGCAGGGATTTCAGTTGTAATGTTGGCAATCTGACCTTTGCCAAAGAAGATTTTAACTGGGTTGTGGAAGACAAAGTTTTCCATGAAAGTTACCCGTATATTTAGGTAGTAAATTAACAAAGAACTTCAAAATAAACAAAGTAATTCAACTTTACTTCTTATAAATAAGGTACTCTGTAAAGTTCCCTCGCATACAGTGATTAGAACTCACAGAAGAACCGTAACCACCAGCATTGAGAAAGGCAAGGTAGTTACCTTCTCGGAGGGGAGGAAGATAGACATTCTCTGCAAACATATCGATAGCTTCATTAATATTGCCTGCAATAGAGACTTGCATCCAATCCGAACGTGAATTTATATCCCTTCCCTGTAGAACTACTGGAACTACTTCAAGAGAACGTTGATAAAATGCAGGCTCTGGATTGAGGTTGCAGCCACCATTCACGTAAACAAAAGTTTTATCTTGTTTGCGCTCAATCGTAGTGACTTGTAATAAAAGAACCCCAGCATCTTTTACGATGTAGTCACCTGGCTCAACAAAAATTTCTATGTTTCTAAATCCAAAATACTTAGCAATTAATCTTGCCCATAATTCAAGCTCAAGGGGAGAATCGTCCTTGACTAAAGGAACTCCAAGCCCACCACCAAGGTTAACATACTTAAGGTTTTCAATCTGGTCAACAAACCAGCTAATCTCATTAAGCAGCATTTCAAACACAGAAAGTTGATTATTCAAAAAGCCAGAACCTGATTGACAGTGAATTCCTATAACATTTAATTCATACTTGGCAGCAAGTTGCAGTGCTTCGAGAAAAGAGTCCTTATAGATGCCAAATTTTGTTGTCTTGTCTCCTGAAAATTGTAGTTGTGGATTATTACTATAGCTTAATCCTATATTCGTGTTAATACGGATGCCGATTTTGCATCCAGGAGCTAAACGTCCCAGGCGGCGAATCTGGCTTAAAGAGTCGCAGTTAATAAAAATGCCAGGATGCCTTGCAAGGACTGCTAAGTCTTCATCAGAAACCGATGTCCCGGTGTAACTTATTTCTTCTTCTAAAAAGCCAACTTGCCTTCCTAAAAGAAGTTCATTCGGAGAACAGCAATCAATGCCAGTCAACCCAAGACTTCGTATATAAGTCAGCAGTGCAGAGTTGCGGTTAGCCTTGATGGCGTAAAAGATGCGGTGGCCTAAGGAAGCAGATTCGAGCGCCGAGTGTATCCTCCCGATATTCTGCTTGATGCGAGAGCTGTTGTAAACATAGCATGGTGACCCAGCTGAACAGGCTAAGGAGTGAAGGTTTTGCTCTTCTAAAAAGAGATGACCCTCAACGTAACGTAGATCCTCTCGTTGCCACCACCACTGTTGAAAAACTTTTTGCTCTGATGCGCTCCAGTGGGGTTGTATATGAGAACGGGTTGTAATCATTTTTGAATACTCTTTTTTCTAGAAGGCAATTTTCCAAGCTTTTTGATCATTAACGGCATCAATGCCCTAACTCAAGTGTTGCAAACACTGCCGATGCTATCAACATTTTATTGAGTATTAATAGTTACTAAAACAGCATTATTACTGAGCTTTGTATAAAATATAATACCTAATATTCAATGATGGCAGGTAGGCTCTGGTTGGACGATTTTCAGTAAAAGTACTAAGCTATACAACAACTTGCCAGATTAAACTGGCATATTGAAGGCTGATGGCGCTGACAACTCTGTTGAACTAGCACTAACTGCCCTAAGTTAACATTTAAGTTCTCTAATCAGACATCTTATGGTATTGCACCGAGGTGGCTGTAAAAACCTAATAAAATCATTGTTTATCGTCCGCGAGTCGAAGAATTGTTTACCAAAATCGAACGCTGGATTAACCAGCAAACGGGTGACTCGTATTGGCGGATGATTCAGTAAAGATTAATGTAACGAGTATTTTTGGCAAAACAGATAAGGCGAGAATCTTGTCATCAACAAAAGATATTAAGTATTTTTATTGACTGCCATTCCTAAGTAATTTTGTAATATATTATACGACATTCTGAAGTGCGGAATGTGGGATATAAGTACGTGGACAAAAATAATTACATGTTTGTTTCTAGGCACCGACTTGGGATTCAAGTCCTATTTTGTGTAATTAATTTTGTCTGACTACTTAAAAACTTCTTCTCAGTACAAAATTCTATTTAATACAAGATGAGTAGTATTAATACTTAATCATTCTCAATATAAAATTATTTAACTATATAAACAAAAAATATTTAATTACATCAATCTAGAAAACTAATATATAAATACTAAACAGTCACCGAAAAGAGAAGGTATGGCTACGCCATACCGAGCGTGCGGACACCTATTGATAAAAATTATAAGCCTAAAAATACGATGGTTATTAGCTTATATGATTCTTATAGCCATTGCTTTCTTAAAATGTAGATACAAAAGGTAGGATTACCGAGTAGCAATAGTTTAATAACTCGGGTTGTGCCGATTAATGACAAAATATATATATATATTTTACTTTAAATTTAAGCAAATTCTTGCAAGATTTTCAAGATTCGGTAACGAAACTTTTAGAATTGAATGATGTTAAGGGATGGGATGGTCGGATTTTAAAAGCTCGTGAAAAAGAAATTAGAGAGGCTGCACTCGCACGAGCTGGGCAATATATTGCGATATTATTGCATAATCTTTTTTAGTATCAAGAAGCTTTAGATGCGGCACTGATTCAAACTCAAGATTGGTGGCAGTTTAAAACACAAAAACATGGTTATCGTTGAAGAAAAATCTTAACAGTTGGAAATGTTTTGGTAACTCTCTTTTTACCATATGTAGCTACAATGAACGAAATTCGGAGAGCCAAAAGAAAGGAGAAGAATAAATCGGATAATCAAGGTTTTTATCCATTTTTAAAGCTAATTTCTTAGTAACCTCTTTCTAAAATTTCAGAATAATCACGACTTGAAGGTAATAAAGATAACTAAGTAAGTCGGCACCATGTGAGGAATGCTCAAAAAAATTACAACTCTTTGAGCAGACCTGACTTTAGCCGTTTATGAGAAGGCAACATTAATCTGCTAAAGTGACAAACAATCTGTTAATTAACCGACATTTGTCCTTTGATTTTTATACCTATAAGTTTTGCTTATAAGTACTGTTGTTAAATCAAAATCTCTGAAATCTGATTGGAGAGAGGTCCTAGTTGTATAGACCAACTATCTTCAAACAAATTATCGGGTCCTATTTTATGAGTTTTAGTCCAATTTTTCACAAAATGGAATTGATAGTCAGCTGCAATTTGAAAAAGGTACAGATCGCTGGCAAGGTTAATGTAGAAAGTACCGTAGCGACTACTTCCAAAAGGATCAAGTAAGCATGAGATATAGTCAATCTGACCACTCAACACTGTTTTTTCATCAGGTTCTTTTTTAGGATCGATTAGATCGATGGGGGCTTGAATCTGCACCTTATCCATTTCTTCTATCCATTTATTAGCAGAGTAGACGCGGGGGCAATTATTTTTATCTGCAATCTCAACTGGCGAAGAAATTGCCTTTTGTGCGGCGGCTAGTTCACTCTTTTCATTTTCGGGCTGAAACTTACTGCCATTTGCTTGAGAAAATAAGCTACATAACTCAAGAAATGCATAGTTGTATTCAGTGGGATTATCACGCTCTAATGCGTGCGCGCTTATTGGAATCCAGAAAGGTTTATAACGATATTTAACGAAGCTATAATCAGGAAAATGTCCCATCCATCCATGCCCTATACAGACCTCAGCTGGAGCGGATTCCAAATTTCCGTTGAGAAACGAAATTTTAGACGAAAGAAAGTTAAAAGACGAAAGGGCGACTTTTTTCCATTTCTGGCTAGTATCTTGATATTCAATGTTTCGTATCTTTTGTCGTATCTTTTGGCGGAAATAATTTAAACCAGAATTTTCCCTGTCCTGAATGTTCCAATAGGTGTTTATTTCATGATTAACACCACACCAATCCTGATGAGCCCAAGTATCTGCTATCACATGAGCCCTAACCCCTAATAAAAGCAATCCAAAACGTTTCAGAATATGTTCTTTATTTTCCTTTTCTAATAAAACTTTTCCGCCAGCAGATCTTACAATAATTTTTTCCAAACGTGTTGAATCATTGAGACAGTGAATTGTATCTTTGATCAATGCTCGTGACAAAGCACTTTGTGGTCGATTGAGTAACTTTCCAATGTTTGAATCAATTGAGTTAGTATCTATTTCCCGTACCTGATGGTTGGGTAATAACTCTGCAACATCTTTCCCATGTACATCGATCTTTTTAGGTGTGTTGGGGGGATCATTATAATTTCCAGGTAAAAAATGAAATGATGACCATAAGCCACTGCTTCCACTGACTCCGGTGCTTAATGTACCTTGAAATGTGTAACGAGGAGTTTCTACTTTAGCAATAACATTATAATCATGTTTGTCTGAACATTTTTGCGTATTGCTTACGATATGCCAATATCCGGCATATTTTTCATTGCTCAAAAAATCAATAAAATTAGAGGCTTTAGCAATAATTGTTGCTTCCTTTTGACTATAATTACCGCCGACTCTTGCCGCATAGTAAGTGCCATAATAGTGAAAATCTTGATCCATGATATTTTCCTTTTTGTAACAAGTTACTTCTGCTTTTGTACTTACACCTCTAAAGACGATTTCAGTCGTCAATCTCTGAATTTATTGATTTAGAAGCTTTCTTCCTAATTCGTTCCATTAAGTGGGTACGCAAAAATATTTATACGTTGCGACACGCTCAAACCCTTGGGGTATACTGTGGACAACATATATTTAATTTTGCGTAACTACTTAGCAATACCTTCGCCAATTAGCCCTCTTTTGTCACTTTGGGAAAACCCAATCCCTGAAAGTTTTTTAGGGCTTGAGATAGAGCTAATTTGAAGAAGTTTGACCCAAAAGAAACTTTCCCTTCATCATCCATAACAAACTTTATAGTTCTTTCCTGAAGGGGTGACAATCTAGCTTCAAAGCCTTATGCAGCAAGGGTTATAGAAGAGTGACCGCTAAAAAGATAAAAGTAAATTTAGAACCAAGTCCAACGAAAAATAAGACTTTTGTACGAAGTGTATTGATAATAGAATCAATAAAGCCCGAAAATGGTGTTTATCTTTTTATGGCACGCGCGCTTAAAACCATTGCTGTATCTTAGGTTCAGAGGTTTTCGTCACCCCCCAGAGTTCTTTCACCAATTTGATGGGAGAAAGCACTTCTTGAAAAGCTTACCCTACAATAGTTTCAGCCTTAGCATACAATTAGCCCGTTTTGGTACAGTGACGTTTACTAGTCAGGCTCTAGATTTAGCAAACTTTGGAGCTTTCAGTGATTGATTAAACGAAATTATTTGGTTAATCAAATTTGGTTCAATATCGGGAAAATCCATTAATATTGTTCCTAGCCTTGACTCCAAATCTCTTTGCTTTAAGATACCGGATAGCCAAGGATTAATGTCCTTCGCGATCGCCTTTGGAGATCTAATACCAGCAGCACTTGTGTAATTTATATACCAAGAATCTGATGCTCCTGTTTTAGCTGTTTCGAGATGAGCCTTTATCCATTTCTTTTTATCACTGACACTCAGACTAATTGGCTTAATATTGTATTGGTCTTGTATTTGCAACTTACCGCAACTAAATGTTTTATCGTCTTCCCAATACGTTGCATCAATACCCTTAACGGATTTTGATGAAAAACGACGAATTAACACAATTTTACCCCTAACTTTCCCAAGTGTAGGTATTTCAGATTCCAAATACCATAAGCTGGGAGCATCACTTACATACTTATCAAAAGTTTTCTCATAAGTATCTTCATTGTTATTAGGTTGAGAATCATGTTCTTTTTTTAGCAAAATGATAATACATTCATTTTTGTTGCATTGTAAGAAATCCTTACAATCACTAACCACATTATTCAAGTATAGCTCCTGAAAAACTTGACCATGATGAATTGCAAGCGACTCATGGATATGTCTACCACGTATATCAAGAAAACGAACACCAGCATTGAGCTGCTCTTTTAATAAAAGATTTTGACATTTAGCATTTGTCAGTCCTACTTTTAGTTTTCCTTTATGAATTGCACAACTATTGTGTGTTCCGGGAATTGAAATTTGAGAAAGCTTCAAAGTATCTGGTAATTCACTCATCCATCCAGATAATGACATCCCTTTATTCATCATACATTCTTCCTAAAAAACAAAAAAATACAAGTAATCCTCGTGTCGATAGGTTACTAAGGTGTTCATATTCCTTTTAACTTTTAACAACCATCAGTTATTACTCACGGTTCGCCCATTTAAAATCGAGTTAGAAAAAAGCCGAACGATTTAACCAGAGTTTTAGACTCCAACGAAAGCTTACTGCTCCAGCTTGAGTTATGCGAGAGCATAAAATAGAGTTTTTAGAGTGACATGCTCGTTTGAGGAAAATTATAAAAATAACCAAAACCCTTATGTCATCTAGATTTATATGTTTTTTAGCAATTTCTCTAACTCTGAAAAAAATGAGCGAACCGGGAGTTATTAGTTTCATTACTGGGTTTAAGTCCCGCACCATTTGGTGAAAAGTTTTGGTGGTTGCTTTAAATTCGCCACTATACACCTGATAACTGTTCACTGTTTTAGGGCATAAAAATTCTATTTAGAACACCGTAAGCCTAGGTTTTCAAATGTGAAGTACTCCAGAACTAGTAAAGATATGGAGTTACTTGCTAAGTAATAGCTTATATCATATAAATTATATTTGTATACGTAAATATACTGAATTTGTTGATATCTTTTAGCAGTGAATTGCTTTTCTTGGTCACCAAGATAGGGTTTGTTTAACAACAGAACGAAAAGTCAATAGACCGAAATGGTTTTATTCCTCTGCGCTTCTTCTCATCTTTCCGGTAAATTAGACATCTCCTACAAAGAATGTAGAGACGGTGAGGAAGGCAGGAGGCAGAAGACAGAAAGTTGCAATACGGTGTGGACGCTTGCGAATTGGCCGCGATCGCTTGGATGTGCGACAAAGAACGGTTAGCACGTTAGCGCGGGGTGGATAGGCAGGAACTTGCTACACAACAAGTTTTGTTTGCCAAGCAACAACAGGGAACCATAACACCATTAGAGTTTCAAACTCTGGTTTTGAGTCAGCTTGATGGAACCGTAAGAATCGAAGGCGCTTTCCCAGGTATCAATACTGCGACGTTTAACCCAGCAACCCAATCAGGCACTATTTGGTCAAATACTACCGCTACTGTAAGATGCTGCGGCTTTGGCAATTAATGTAGCGTTTTCAGGACGCTTGCACTAATTTTGCAACATAGGGATGCTCCCTAGCTGACTGTATACAATTATCTTTTGTTTGTTAAATTTAGACGCATCATAAGTGATATGACTCATTGAGAAAATATATGCAAAATCAATTTGTCATAAATAAGTAAATATACTCTAGCTAAATAAATATATATTTACTAAACTTCAGTATATTTACTGAAACATCAAGCAGCTTGATTGATTTAAGCTAATTAACTAAAGGGGAATGAGTCTTAATTAATTTGTTAACACATACCCCAATCGCCAAAATTAATTTATTAACGAAAAATTATCTACGTAGATAACGCTGAGGCAGAAATTGTTCTGGTAAGCTTTCTATCGATTGATGATGATAAAATTCGAGTCATTATTTGCTCTCAAGTAAATGGCACATATTTAAAACAATAAAGTAAATTCATAAATTATTTTTTAGTTAGTAGTACATCAGTTGAACGCATAACCGCACTTGGTTTGAATTCTGAGAATCTAATCAAAACTCGTTTTAGACAGATGCAAACAAATACCAAGAAAATGAACTCGTTTCCCATGAACAAGCATCATGTAACTTTGTTAGAAGAGCAGCTACTATTAAAACGCCTTTCTCAAGGGCATTGCAGCGCTTTTTGGCAATTATGGAAACACCACCAAGACTATTTACATTGTCGTTGCCTAACTTGGATGGGAGGTAACAAGAATGATGCAGAAGATGCATTTAGTCAAGCAACTCTCAAAGCCTGGGATAAATTACCAAAGTATACTGAAAAAATTACAAACCTCAGAGCTTGGCTTACCCGGCTAACTCATAATCTCTGTGTGGATATACTTCGAGAACCTCGTACAAGGGCAATAGCAACGGAGAGTATTGAAGAAATAGCTACAAGAGGAAATGAAGCAGTTAGCTGTAGTTTTGATCCTGAACTAGCAATTTTAAATGACGAGTTAAGATGTTACATTGACCGTGCTGTAGATTCTCTTTCTCCCAAATTACGCACTCCTTTTATCCTGCATTACTACCAGCAGATTTCGTACAAAGATATTGCCCAACAACTTGCACTTTCTGTAGATAACGTTTACAAGCGCATCCAAATTGCGCGAGATATTCTACGTCTTCGTATGAAAAGGTATTTGTCAGGGTTAGATGATTCTGTGTTAGATTCCTCCGAGTCATCTTGCAAAAAGCAGAAGGCTATGGTGTGGGATTTCCAATTCGATGAAACTATGATATGCAATCCTCAAACACCTATGGCTATGGGGAGTATAGATGAGACGATTAACTATCAGGTGACAGCAACATGCCTAGAAACACTACCTCATGCATGGTATCATTTACCCAGTCTTCTGGGGTGGAATTGAATATTAACCTAGTCTTGAAGGATAAGTCAACCCGACATGAGCAAAAACTGAAAACATTAAGTAAGTATGTGCAGCAGTATTCTTCTGGATGGAAGAAACGGTTAGAGTTGGCTAATTTGCTATGTGAGATGGGTTGCATTTCTGAGGCAGTTGGCTCATATCGCCAAGTGATTGAGCAGCAGCCCCAATTGATCGAGGTACGCCTGAAATTGGCGAAAATCTTACAGATTATAGGACAAGAGATTGAGGCAATAGCAGTTTATGAGAATGCTTTGCCTTTGGTACGCAATCAGGCAACTCGGCGGCATATAGTTGGATTGATTGCTGTTTGTAAAGATAATAGTCAGGGGGCAATTACGGCTTTTGAGTCTGCCATTGACCTAGAAAAAAGCAATGCGGCTCACTGGCTAGCTTTGGGGCAGGTTCAGATGAAGAGAGAGAATGCAGTTGCAGCTTTAGAAGCTTTTGATGAAGTTTTGTCACTCAAACCGGATGATATTGTCGCATTAATTTCTAGTTATGATTCGAGTCTGGCGGTAGGTAATGTTTGGGAAGCCCAACGGCGCCTATCTCAAGCAGTGTCTTTAGCTCCTGATGATTTCCAGGTACTCAAACGACAAGCTTTTAATCGTTGTCGGATGAGATTGGTATCGGGTGAAGAGGGCAAGCAGACTAAACGGATGATTAGTGCTGCTCTAAAACTGGCACCTAATGCAGCGGATGCTCACGATTTGCTGACGTATTATCACATTTACCGAGGGGAGTGGGCGAAAGGGGTAGGAGTGTTGCAACAGTTTACTGAGTCACACCCGAATAATCCTAGCGGTTGGTATTACTATGGGCGGTGCTTGTTCCATACGGGAGATTGTCAGAGGGCAGCTGTTGTGATGCTTAAAGCTTACCGTTTGTACCCTACCGATTGTGAAATCTATCACGCGTTATGCAAGATTTTACCTGTTACTTCTCCCTCAGAATTTCAGTTTGCAGAAGGGAGGGGAAATACTGCTGTTGCTGCAATAGTAGAGGAGATCCTAGAGCGTTTTCCTGAACGCTGGAGTGTTTGGGCGACAGCGGGGCAGGTGCTGGTGAAATATTTTCAGGAGATTGAACAGGGGTGTAGTATCTCTGTGCGGGGAACAGAACTTCAGCCCCAGTTGGCAGATGCCTGGTTTCGTCATGGGCGGGTGTTGGTGCTGGCTCTTAAACACTCAGAAGCATTAGAGGCGTTGCAGCAAGGATGGCACTTGTTACCAAAAGACGGAGGTTATTTGCAATCAATGTCTGCTGCGGTGTGGCTGGGAGAGTGTTATCGGTTGCTAGGTGATGATGGGGCGAGTCGGCGGTGGTGGGAAGAGGCTTGTCAGTTAGCTCAGGAACTAATGGATTTTGACCCAGCAATGGCTTTTTACTGGCAAGGGAGAGCGCTGTTGGGATTGGGGGATGGGGCGGGTGTAATACAGGCTTATCGAAGTGCTTTGAGCCAACAGTTGCTCTATCCTTTTCGTGGGGAGGTTGAGGAAGCTTTGAAACGGTTGTAACTTAGCGTGCGAAAGGCTTCTCGTGCTTTAGCTTGGGTTCGTGGGGTGCATTGAACTAGGAAAAGAAACATCTAACTCAAAAAATTCAGAAATTGATTACTGAAATTGTCTTTAGAATGAAGAGCAGAAAAAATACTGGCGAAAGTTGAAAATGCAAACTAAAAGCACTTTAAAGGGCGCATTTTTATAAATAAGCGATTACTTTTTGTGCCTGACTTCCATAAGAAATCAATTCGCTTCTCTAAGTTTGTATCAACCTTGATAGCAGACGAGTACGAAAACAACATGACAGCAGTGTAAACAACAGGGAGTAAATTATATGACCCAGGCATCCAGTATAAAGCAGCCGTTAAAATACGCTGAGTACAAAGAATTTAATTTAGACAAGGCAAAACTATGCAGAGAATTAGTATGTCACGCTTGTAAACTCAACGAGCAAGTAAAACGGGAAGGCAAGGGAAGAGAGTCAGCATTGCAAATACCAGAGGAAATACAGGGAAGCAAATTTTTGTGGGGACATGCACCATTCGCAGGCAATCTGGGAGCAGAAATATACAACTATTTCTATGGGAAGGATGCAATAAGCGCTCTATTTGGGTATGTTTACAAAGACAAGAAAGGAAGTATTTATGTTGTATTTCGCGGAACTGACTACGGATCCGAGTGGTACAACAACTTTTATCCTGATATGGAACCCTGCAAATTGAAGGAAGGCAAGGATTTAGGAAAAGTTCATTGGGGATTCTATAGCATATATAAGACTATTAGAGAAGCTTTAATGAAAACATTGGATGAATACCAGAAGGCTAGTCCGCAGTGCAGCGAGATTTACTTTACCGGACACAGTTTAGGCGGAGCCTTGAGTACACTTGCAATGTTAGATGTGATGAATAATTTTGTTATGCCAATGAGTCCACAGCAGCGACCTAAGATGGTGCAATACGCGTTTGGGTCACCTAAAGTAGGAAACAAACAATTTGCTGAGGCATTTAATTCTGAGGACGTGAGCATAAAATGCTTTCAAATAATTAACACTGTAGATATAGTGCCATCAATACCAATTGACAATTTGATGAGTATTGCAACACTTGGACACATTTTTTTAAACCCTTTAACTTCGGTAACGCACTTCTTGAATCGTCAAACATATGAAAATCACGGAGAATTGGTGAAATTTACTATTGATTGTGGAGATAAAAATAAAAACCACGACCTATGGCACACTTACCGTGAACCTTTAGAATCATAATATCCTTGCCTTTCTCATTAGTTATCTACTTCTAAACGTGGATTCAATAACTTGCAACTCTTTATGTAGTAAGATGGCAAGTTTATTACATCATAAAAATAGTGCTGTAATTTATGCTAATACATCCTAAAAAAATATTTTTTTGCAGCTTATTCAATCCACGTTTTTTAGTACATTTCACACTTAAATTCTCTATGCACCGGAGTTCAATGAAAAATAAAGTTGTTGTTTTGAGTGATATTTATATTGGTGATAATACTTCAACTGTTTGGTATTAAAAAGATGTTCATGAACCATATTTAATCACTGTTATTGATTGGATTATTAATAATGCTAAATCAATTAAATAACTAATTTTTCTAGGTGATGTGGTTGATTTTTGGACTTATCCACCAGATCGAGAACCACCGAGTTTTGATGAAATAATCAATGCTAATCCCAATCTTTTTAGTCCGAATGGAAAGCTAAGTCAAGTTTTAACCGCTCTTGAAGGTAATGTAACTTATGTTCGTGGTAATCACGATATGACTATTATCAAAGAAGACTTAGGCAAAATTAAAAATCCTCAAGGTTACAAAATCAAATTATCTGAGGATATTTATTACCTATTAGTAATAGCAAAAAAGTTGTTTGTACTCACGGGCATTTATACACCATATTCAATGCCCCATATACCAGTTCAAGCAGCCTAATAGCACCGCTACCTTTAGGTCAATTTATAACTCGCGCCGTTGCCTTTATGCGACAGCAGCAACTTAAGCCTGGTCAAAGTGTAGCCGATTTAAATGACTCAGGAGATCCAAGTAGCTTTTCGATGGTAGCTGGATTTTCAAAAATAATTTCAGATGTTATTCCAGATCCAATTAAAATCTTGACTGGAAACAATCAACGGGGAGCATCCACTTTCGGCAGATCGACTTTTTTAGACCAACCATATAGTAAGGTTTCTGGCGCCGAATAATTATGGGCAAAATATTCCTGTCAAGGAAGCGAAATAAACTTAACTTATAAATGTCCAACAGCCAGCAGTTGGATGACTTTTTCCTCAATGAACAATAAATGCTCTGAAGTCGATTTCTATACAAAGAGTACTAATAGTGATTGGGGCGAACTTAACAAAGTTAAAACGTTAGGTCATCCCTTTTTTGTGAAGTTTGTCTTGTAAAAATAATCCTCGTAAAATAATTGATGCTTTAACTTCAACTTAGAAAAAATCACCAGAACACTGACTGGACAGTTTTACAATAACAAGGGACTTATAATGGTGACCCAAAAGGCATTAAAAAAGCGTTGGCTACATTGAGCGATTGTTCTTCACCTTTGCTTTCTACAAAAGCTAGATTTGATTACGCAACATACAATTGGGTAAGCAAGCAAGAAAATGTAGCATCAAAATGCGGTGATAATTTGCTGGTATTACTAAATAATTTTGTAGATAATGCCCTTGTCAGTCACTCTATTACTATAACTAAACAACGTTTATTGTTAAGTAGATAGGTACAAATTGCCATTGTATCTTTCGCAACCGGAGGTTCATTTAAATTTTGCAAATTCGTGGTAGAAGGAATTTTGAATTTAGTTCTCCCATTTTGTAACTGCTATTGGAAGCAATTCAATTTTGTTAAATCAGATCAAACTAAAAGCAATTACTAATCGTTGTATTGAAAAAATAAGTAAAATTTAGTACATTAATTTCAAAGGTCTGTACACTGAATTTATCCTTTATGTGCCAAGCTTACCAATGGAAGGTAACATAGTAAACTAGAGTGTTGACTTTGAGTGTTTTTGGACTATAATTTTTCATGCATAATCTGTGTCTTCTGGTGCCAACGCTCAAAGCTTGTACAAAACTGACTTTGACGCTTTACTTTTAAACACAAAACTTGTATGAACAATTTTTGCGTAATTTATAACAAAGTCAACACTCATTCCTATTCTGACTTTTCATGGGATGTGGAAAATGCCATTTTGAAGGTTTCTTTAACCTTGATTATTACGTTAGCCTTTCTCATTAATATAAAGCTATTGAGAATTAGTCTGTGGAAAAAGGTTCTTCCGTAAATAGCGTGCTAAATTTTAATTAAACTCGATTACTTTGCTTTGATATCAAGGCTTACAGGCACTTATTAGTCTTAAATTTGGAATCTGACATAAAAGGCAGATAAATAATGCTGTTATACTTGTCCAGCAAGGAGTTCAAGCTTATTTTTAAACAAATTTAGCACGCTAAATACGCAAGAGCCATTCAATTCCACCCCAGAGAACTGGGTGAGTGATACCATGCATAGGGCAGCGTTTCTAGGCATGTTGCTGTCACCTCATAGTTAATCGTCTCATTTATACTGCCCATAGCCATAGCTGCTTGAGGATTGCATATCATAGTTTCGTCTGGTTGGAAATCGTACACCACAGCCTTCTGCTTTTTGCGAAAAGACTTAGAAGAATCTAACACAGAATCATCCAGCCCTGACAAATACCTTCTCAAACGCTTTTGTAAAATTTTTCGCGCGATTTCGATGCGCTTATAAACATTATCTAACGAGACTCCAAGTTTTTGGGCAATATCTTTATATGTAATATAATGATAGTAATGCAGAACAAAAGGAGTGAGTAGTTTGGGAGAAAGAGAATTTACAGCACGGTCAATATATAATCTTAACTCATCATCTAAAATTGCTACTTCAGGATTAAAGCAGCAGCTAACCGCTTCGTTTCCGATTGCAGCGATTTCCTCAATACTTTCTATTGCGATTGCCCTTCTGCTATGCTCTCGAAGTATATCCACACAGAGATTATGAGTTAGCCGGGTAAGCCAAGCTCTAAGATTCGTAATTTTTTCGGCATACTCAGGTAATTTATCCCAGACTTTGAGAGTTACTTGACTAAATGCATCTTCAGCATTCTGTTTGTTACCTCCCATCCAAGTTAGGCAACGACAATATAAATAGTCTTGGTGGTGTTGCCACAATTGCCAAAAAGCGCTGCTATGCCCTTGAGAAAAGCGTTTTAATAGTAGCTGCTCTTCTAACAAAGTTACAGTTTGAAGCTTGTTTACGGAGAGCGAGTCAATTTTCTTGGTAATTGATTGCATGTGATTTAAATAACTCAGTACATTAAAAACGCGCGCTCACAATCAGAATGTACAGCTAGTGCATCAGCTAATGGTAAAAGCAATTTAATATAAACAAGGTTCAAAAAACTTGACCGTCTATTATGACGGTGAAATTTGGACTATTAGCAAGAAGCTATAGTCGCTAAGTATATATAATATTACTGACTCTTACTTAAATGGTAGTCGGAAAAGTCGGATATTTAAGTCGGATCGAGTCGGATATTTGCATAAAATACAAGCTGGCGCCGTGCAGAACGCAAAATTAATACTTATTTCCCCCTTAAAGAAGAAGATTCCTAAGAACCGCGCTTTCCACAAGGCATGATGTAGCTTATAATACGAAAGGATTTTTGGTGCAAACTACAAAATCCTTAAAAAATGGTATAGAACCACCCATGAGTTTTGAAAAAGCACTCCAACTGTTAGAAGCTTCCCTAGAAGCCAAGACACGGAAACATCTGACACTTGTAGAAAAAGAAATCTTAGAAGCTGCTTGGAACGACGAACCATATAACAAAGTTGCCGACAACTTACACTTGAGTGTGGGGTATATTAAAGACTTAGCTTATGAATTATGGCAACGGCTTTCAGACTTACTTGGTCAGAAAATAGCTAAGAATAACTTTCGCTACTTGGTCTTAGAACTAATCAGCACACAAATTACCTTAGAGGAAAGCCAAGAAAGCGACGGTCAATATTCAAACTGTAAAGGCAATATATTAATCGTTGATGACCTAATCGAAAACCTCAAGGTTCTCACAGAAATATTAACTAAACAAGGTTACAAAATTCGCAGCGTTACAAACGGTCAGATGGCGTTAAGGACAGTCAGCCATAACCCACCCGATGTTATTTTGCTTGATATTAATATGCCTGATATGAATGGCTACCAAGTCTGTAAAGCTTTAAAAGCTGATGCTGAAACCGCAGAAATACCAATTATTTTTTTAAGCGCGTTAGACGAAGTTATTGATAAAGTTAATGCCTTTCAAGTCGGGGGAGTGGATTATATCACAAAACCTTTTGAGACACAAGAAGTAATTGCGCGAATTCAAAGTCAACTAACTATCCAGCAACAAAAACACCAATTGCGTCTTGAAATTGAGCAACATCGACAAACCACAGAAATTCTCTATCAATCCCGCGCGCTTCTTGCTAGTGTATTAAACAGTTCGAGGGATGGAATAGCAGCGATGCAGACGGTAAGGAATGTTACCACAGGGGAGATAGAAGACTTTCGCTATTTGGTAGTTAATCCCGCATTTGCTAAATTAGTTGGCAAACGAGAGGATTTAATGGGTAAGTCTATGCAGAAAACACTACTTAATCAACTTATTCCTAGATTATTTAATTTATTGGTGGAGGTAGTGGAAACAGGAGAACCATTAGAGCAAGAATTTTATTGGAATAATAATATTGATGAATTGTGCTACTTGATTATCATTAAGTTGGGGGACGGGTGTTCAATTACAATACGCCAAATTAAAGACATTCAACAGGATAATTATCAGTTTCAACAAATATCTATAGCGAATCAAACCTAATTATTTAGTTAAATCGAATCAGTTCAATCGAATAAGTTCAATCGAATAAACTTAAAATCTTTTCAAACCGATATTTATCAACCCAGTCTTTAAGAGTCATGATTTCATTAACATAAGATGTAGGTATCTTGTTAAGCAAACGAGAAACTAATTCCGCATCTGCATCAAGCGCAGCGTTATGCAATTCAAAAATCCACTCATTTGGCATTTCTGCTAGTAAAGCTGGTAAATTTAACTCTGATGGTGGGACATTAGAAAGTCGGGAAGATGGCTCTATATCTTGGTATGTATATATTACTCCAAGATGTTTTGCCATCATACCAAGAACAATTTGTTCTGAGAATGGTTTTCGCAAAAAATCATCGCAACCTGCCGAAAAAACTGCTGCTTTTTCTTCTACAAATGTGCTAGCTGTAATGGCAATTATTATAGTATTTTTATTCGTATTTTCATTCATACTTTTAATCTGTCTAGTTGCTTCATAACCGTCCATTACGGGCATTTGCATATCCATCCAAATTAGGTGAGGCACCCATGACTTCCAAATTTCAATTGCTTCTTGACCGTTCGTAGTTTCTTGTACTACAAAACCAAGAGGTTGAAGCATTTTAACTAATAACTGACGATTGTGTTCATTATCATCCACTACTAGTATACGATATTCGGGTTGGTTGGGAGCGAGAGAAAGAATATAACGATTTTGAGCTTGGTCATCAACTTTATTTTTTACAACGCCTACTTTAATATCAAATTTAAAAGTTGTGCCTTTTGACATAATTTTGTCATTGCTAATTTCTTTTACTGGAGTTCCTGGTCTAAAAAATTTGGTGCCACTAATAACGTTTATTTCACCTCCCATTAAGCGAATAAATTGACGACTAATAGTTAATCCTAATCCCGTTCCTTGCTGTAATTGTTGTCCTGACGTGGTTTGCACGAATGGTTGAAATAGTTGCTCAAATTCTGATGGAGCAATTCCAACACCCGTGTCTATTATTTCAAAAGCAATAAAGCATGTTTCATCTGGCGCCTCTACAAATTCATATTTGTTATCTGCGTTTCCAACTCGCACTTTTACTAACACACTTCCTTTATCTGTAAACTTTATTGCATTACTGACAAAATTAATTAGCACTTGTCGCAATTTTACTTCATCCGTGCGAATATACTGAGGAACATCAGCAGCACATTCAAATTGTAGATGTACATCTTTATCTTTTGCTTTCAACCGAAACATATCTTCTATATTTGCCAGTAAGCTTTTAAGATTAAAGTTACTTTCGGATAGTGTCATCCGTCCTGCTTCAATTTTAGAAAGGTCAAGCACCTGGTTGATGAGAGTTAGTAAATGCTCTCCACTACGATGAATAATATTGAGGTTTTCTTGTTGTTTTTCTGCTAGGTTTTGGTCTTTAACCATTAGTTGAGAAAATCCTAAAATTGCATTCAGAGGAGTGCGTAGTTCGTGACTCATGTTAGCGATAAAAATGCTTTTAGCTTGGTTAGCTGTTTCTGCTAACTCTTTAGCTTTTGCAAGTTCGACTTCTATAATTTTTCTTGAAGCAATTTCTGACTCTAACTGTGTATTAGCTTGCGCTAGTTTCAATGTACGTTCATCTACCTTAAGTTCTAAGGTTTGATTGTAGTTTGCGATTAATGTATAAAGTTTAGCATTAGAAAGGGCAATGGCTGATTGAGTAGATAGTAGTTGTATAGTTTCTAATCTTTCTGATGTAAATACGTGAGTCGCTAAATTATTTTCTAAATAAAAAACGCCAATTAGTTGTGTCTGATTCACAACAGGATAGCACAGAATCGACTTAGGCTTATTGAATTGAATGTATAAGTCGTTAAGAATTTTGAATTGGAAACTTTGGGTTTGTTCGACTGCATTGTCTAAAACTATACTTTCTTTAGTGCGCGCGACATAATATATAATTGACGTAGGTAAACAATTTTCAATTGGCATAGATTGCAACACCGTAATCTGCTCATTTTCTACATTCCCAGATGCTTCTATTTTTAACTCACCATTAGATTCTAAAATTAAGTAACCTGTTTGCGCTCCAGCATTTTCAATTAAGATTTTCATTAAGGTGGAAAGCAGTTTATCTAACTCAATTTCGCTAGTAATTGCACTTGCTGCTTTCATTAATGTTTCAATATCTAAAGCTTGCTCTAAATTTTTGCCAGTTGACCGATTTGGCAAACTGCTGTATAAATTAATACGGTTATTAGCTGTTGAAGATTTTTTAAAAAATTGTGGATAAGACTCCTCTAAATTTTTAACTTTAGCTATTGCACCCCACATTTCATAACAATAACGAGCTTCATAAAAATAAATTTGGGCAATCTTATTTTTTCCCCATCCAAGATAAAACTTGGCAGCAAGTTCATTGGCTAAAGCTTCTTCGTTGATATATTCATTTTCTTTAGCTAACTTTATCGTTAGCTCGTAGTATTCTATTGCCTTAAGATTCTTACTTAAAACTCGATAGCATTCTGCCTCTACCAAATAAAATTTATGGAGGTGAGTCATTGGGGCAAAACGTGCCCATTTCTTAAGTTTTTTTTGATTGGCTTTTACTCGATAAAGAATTTGTTTTTGTTTTAAAGGGTTGGCGCCAGTATAAATAGCAAGATGAATCAAAGAATCGTAGAAATGAAACAAAGGTATTGTGCCAATTGCACTTTCAGTATATTGTTCGGCTAACTGAATATTTTCAATAGCTTGTTGATAGTCTTGAAATAGATAACAGAGAACTAACTTATAAAAATACAGAGAGCGACAAAGATTTTGAGCATTTGCCTCTAAATGTAAAGGTAACATTTTGGTTTCGTCATAGCTTTCACCAATTAAAAGGCAATTATTAACAGACCGTCCGAGCAAATTTAATATAACTTGCCGATTAAGTTGGTTATAATAAAAAGATGTTTGTTGGTTGAGTTGGCTGAGGGTGTGACTATAAGTTGCCATCTCTTGCTCAACTATCGCCAACTCTTTACCCGATACATAGGAGTAATAACAATATACGCAAGCTGAATAACTTGCATATTCTAAATCTCCAGTTTCTAGTCCAATTAAATAAGCATCCCGTAAAGGACTTAAAGTTTCTTTTATATGCTCTTTCCAATGTCTAATAAAGTAATTAAAAATTAATATTATTTTAGCTTTAAATTCTTTAGAATTAAATTTATCGAGTAACAAGAGAGCAAGTTTACCAAATCGATAACCAGTATCAATATCTCCAATATTTTCTCCAGACAGAATTAATCCGTAAGCAGCATAAGCATAAGACGATGTAGAAGCGTTTCCATATTTGACTGATAAATTGACCTGTTTTAATATAATCAACGGCAGTAGTTCGGGTGTAGCAAAATGTGCAGCAGGACCGATACTTGATAATATACGCATTGCTGCCAACTTATAAGAGTTAGTCATTACTGGTAGGTCTATTAAGTCCTCAATTCGTTTCCCTACAAAACTTAATTTTATTTTTATTAGTTCAAAAACAATATTTAATTTTGTTGGTTGTTTAGGAAAAATAATATCTAACATTTTTAATACAGAGAGTGCAGTTTCTATGGCTAATAAAGGATTATTTTGCACTGTATAAGATTGAATTTTGACTTCGTAGACCTTCACTTTATCCAGCAAAGAATTAGCTTTTTCTAGCACAATTAAAATTAATTTATTCATTTCTTCAAAGTTGCCATTTAAGCTTGCCGTTTCGGCTGCTTCCACAAACAGTGCTAGAGTTAAGTCATATTGAGACACCCAGCTATCTGACTTCATACAATTTATGCCAATTTGAAAATAATTCCAAGCTGGTTTCCAGGCGCCTGAAGCTTTCGCTTTTTTACCAGCGGTAAGATTTAATTGAGCTAAAAGCGTGCGGTATGTTGGGGTAATTAATGCAATACCAAAGTTAAGTTGATTGACAATATCAAAAATTCTTTGTTGGAGTAGATGTTGTGGAGTATTTTGCAATAAAAGTTGACCAATTCTCCAATGAACAGCTTGTTTATGTTCTGGGATAATTAGGGAGTAAGCAGCTTGCTGTATGCGGTCATGAGCAAATTTATAATTAACTTTTAAATTATTTGTCTCTCGGTCGGTTTTCAAAAACTTGTAATCATCTCCAACAGGTAATATCAATCCTGTTTGGATGACATTCCACAATTCATTCGCCGTTTCGTTTTGAGTTTTTTCATTGATAATTGCCAGCGTTTCTAAATCGAATTGGTTGCCAATACAAGCGGCTAACCGCAAAAGTTTTTGCGCTAATTCTGATAAGTTTTTAATTTCTCCTGAAATTAATTCAACAACGTTATCACTGATATTCCTTGTTATAATTTGTTCTAAATCCCAAGACCAAATACCAGTACTTCGCTCAAATCTCAATAATTTTTCTGTATAAAGTGATTTCAATAGCTCTTTTACAAAAAAGGGATTACCCTGTGTTTTCTCCCAAACCAACTCAGCTAATTTTTGTGTCGAGATGTTTTTAGTTTTTAGTGTATCTCCGATAAATTCATTAACATGATGTATATTTAGCGGTGTAAGATAAATATGATTAACCACTACCCCCTTCATCTCAGATAAAGTTAGCATTAAGGGGTGAGATATACTAACTTCGTTATCTCGATAAGCTCCAATCAAAAACAGATATTGAGTATTAATATGAGTTATTATTAGCTGAAGCAATTGCAGCGTAGCACTATCTGTCCATTGTAGGTCATCCAAAAATAGAACGAGAGGATGCTCCTTTTGACAAAAGACCTGGATAAAATTTTGAAAAACCAAATTAAACCGATTTTGTGCTTCTATTGGAGATAACTCAGGTACGGGTTGCTGCTTACCAATAATTAGTTCAATTTCTGGGATGACATCAATAATAATTTGTGCATTTCCTCCTAATACTGCTAAAATCTTCTGCTGGCATTGTTGTAATTGAGACTCTGTTTCCGTAAGTAACTGTCTCACTAATTCTTGAAATGCAGCAATTAAAGCTTGATAGGGTGTATCGCGGTTAAGCTGGTCAAATTTACCCGCAATAAAGTATCCACGTTTTTCAGTAATTAGCTTATACAGTTCCTGAACTAAAACTGATTTTCCAATTCCAGCATATCCAGAAATTAGCATGAGTTCAGTTTGCCCTTGACTGACTCGCTCAAAACCAGAAAACAAAGACTGAATCTCTGCTTCTCTACCGTAAATTTTTTGAGAAATTTGTAATTTATTCTCAATATCTTGGCGCCCCAAAGTAAAAGTTTGAGTTTCTGCCTTTTGATATTGTACTAGACAAGTTTCTAAATCTGCTTTAATTCCCCAAGCGCTCTGATATCGCTCATCCGCAGTTTTTGCCATTAACTTCATGACAATTTCTGAGATATTTTTTGTAATTTTTGAATTAACTCGATGAGGAGGTATTGGTTGTTTGGCAATATGGCAATGTACAAGTTCAAGTGCATCAACGGATTTAAAAGGTAGTTCGTTAGTTAGCAATTCATAAAAAGTGGCGCCGAGAGAATAGAAATCAGTGCGATAGTCAAGCGTTTGATTCATTCTACCTGTTTGTTCTGGAGACATGTAAGCTAATGTCCCTTCTAAAACATTAGGACTTTTGAAGGTAGGATTTTCTTTTGATAAAATACTAGACAAACCAAAATCAATAATTTTTAATTGTCCCGTTTGAGGATTCAAGACAATATTCGATGGATTAATATCTTTATGAATAATATTTTTTTGATGTATTTTACCTAAAGCGTCAGTAATTTTAATAGCAATGTGTAAAAATTCAGACAAAGAAAACGGACGCTTTTCCAGCAGTATTTTTAAGGAATCTCCACCAAAATCCTCCAACAATATAAACTGTGTATTTTGGTATTTCCTTAATTCATAGGCTTTAATCGTTTCCTCTAAATTAAGATAGCAAGTAATTTCATACTCCTGCTGATAGCGATAAAGTTCGGCAAGCGTAGGATAATCCTCTTTAAGGAGTTTTAAAATTAACGGTTGCTGACTTTCCTTGAAGGCGCCTCGATACACGAAGGTATTAGGACTTTCGTAGATTTGGCTGACAATTGTGATATCTGGCAGTAAAATCATATAAGCCTAAGATTTTTACCAAACTACACTTAATTGTACCCTAATTATCCTAATGTCAATATACCTAATGGCATATCAACAACAAGTCGTCGAGTTGTAAGCCACTGACGACCGAGTAAAACTTCAGGTAAACCTTGACTGACAATTCAATACTCTTTAACACTTTTATTTTATTTCACTAGTTTACCATGAAGCAATAACTATGGATGAGTGTCGCACTTTAATAGAGGATTATTAATTGCGCCACACACCTTGCGGTTTATATGTTTCAGGCATCTAATATTTACAGCTAATTCACTGCAAACCCAGTATATTGTCTTACCAAAGGTTCATGAAATGCTAAAACAATATCTGACTTTGGGACTCCCAAGTTTACCAGTTCATCAGCAATCCCGATTTCTGTTCCATCATGCTGTATCCAAATTTTATCACCTTTAATATCCAGATGTAAAACACAACCGTACATTGGTCGTCGATTCTTCCAACCCGTATTAACAACTTGATAATGGTCGCGCTCAACATCAAAAACTAGCTCAGTTTCAGCTTCATCATCTGATTTGCTTAGACTTGCATACTCACTCAACAATTGTTTAATATAAGTGCGATAGCGTTCTAGTTTCTCCATTCTAAAATTACCTCGACTACTGGATCATAAATAATTAATAGAATTTGAAAACGGCTAATAATGGTTTGTGCAAATGGAAGCATAAAAAATTTGCGATATACACCAACGGGAACTGCTAAATATAAAATACGTTCAGGCTGCCGTTCCTCTAAGGCTACTCGGTAGTTAATAAATTGCCCCACCGCAGTATGAAATTCAGAAATATTGGACGTGCCGATAAAACTTTTGATTTCAACCGCTATTTTTTCCTCTCCCCGCTCTGCTGCTATGAGTTTTTCTGCTCCCAAGTCGATTTCCATATCAGCTCCACCCGCCTTAATCCTTAACGGGTCATCCGTAATTAGCCAATCCTCCTTTTCTAAACCCTTCCTAACTGCATAATGGAAAACATCTCTAGCCATTGAATCAGTAACTTGATTGTCTAAATAAATTATGCCTACTACTTCAAAGTATAGCAAGCCTGAAAAACTCTACTGGCGCCCATACAGCGTTGTAGAATATATTAGTTAATAGGTAAGCATTTTTTTTGTAACCACTATTATATAAGAGGTCAAGATGGTACAGACACCCGTCAGTCCTAAAAACCAAACCTTGACAATTGAGTTACCATCATCAATTGGGTTGTACGTTACCCAAGAACAGTTTACAGCCTTAGCAGCAGTAAACCGAGATTTGAAACTGGAAAAAACCGCACAAGGAGAGTTAATCGTGAACCCACCAACAGGTTGGGAAACTGGGGAACGCAATCGAAGTCTTACCGGACAACTAGACCGCTGGTACGAAGAAAACGAAGATTTGGGTAAAGCTTTTGACTCCTCTACTGGCTTTATTTTACCCAATGGCGCCACTCGTTCTCCCGATGCTTCTTGGGTCAGTCAACAACGGTGGGATACACTGACTCCAGAACAAAAAGGGACTTTTGCTAATATCTGCCCTGACGAGCGTTGTTGAGTTACGATCTGGCTCAGATGGACTTGAGCCTTTGCAAACAAAGATGAAAGAGTACATTGATAATGGCGCCCTCTTGGGTTGGTTGCTCAATCCGCAGCAGCGACAAGTGGAAATTTACCGACCGGGATTAGAGGTTGAGGTGTTGGATAACCCTACTCAGTTATCCGGTGAGGATGTGTTACCAGGTTTTGTTTTGAATATGCACCGAGTCTAGGGCAAGTAATAGATTATATGATAATAATATGTAGCGCTATTGCGGCTAGGCATAGATTTAGAGAATTGTGAATTAACACCTTTGATAGCGCATCCCTGGTAACTGTGCAATTAAACCCATTAACTCAAGTTGTAATAGCGCACTTGACACTAAACCCGGCGCCATACCAGTTTGTTGAATAATGACATCAAAAGCAGTAGAGTCCATAGAAACTGTTTCGATAACCTTTTGAAGTTCTGGTTCTAATTGAGGTAAAGCTGTTTGTACAGGTTTTGCTGGTATGGAATCAAATTGTGGTATCGCTCCTAGCATTTTAATTAACTCATCCAGTTCGCTTGAAATTGGTGTGGCGCCTTGTGTAATCAGGTTTAAACAACCTTGAGAATTATAATCATCTACTCTACCCGGCAGTGCATATACATCACGTCCAAACTCGTTCGCGTAGTCTGCTGTAATTAACGCACCAGATTTAATAGGCGCCTCAAGTACCAAAACCGCGCGACACAACCCAGCAATAATGCGGTTGCGACGAGGAAAATGTGTGCGGTCGGGTGGAGTTTTGCTTTTAAATTCGCTGACAACCATTCCTTGCTTTAATATTTGCTGGTAAAGTTTTTGATTTTTGGCAGGGTAGACAACATCAACACCTGTACCAAAAACAGCAATAGTGCGTCCGTCCGCTTTCAATGCAGCAATATGACTTTCACTATCAATTCCCTCTGCCATACCCGAAACAACTGTAAACCCATTTTTTGCAAGCGCAGTACTAATTTGCCTAGTCCAGCGAATACCATACTCACTCGGTTGTCGTGTCCCCACAATTCCAATAAGTCCTTTTTGCCCCAAGTTCTCTTCTAGTTCAACGGCGCCGCGATAGTACAAAATAGGTGGAGGACTCGCAGTTTCCATGAGTAAACGCGGGTACTCATCATCAACAGGTGTCCAGAAATAAGGATTTTCTTCAAGGTGTTTTGCGAGGAACTCTTCTGGATGAATAGTTTTATTGAAACTAGCTCGCTCTTTGCCGACTTTTTGTATCGTATTAAAACCAAAACCTTCCACGGCGCCTAGTTCACTTGACTTTACTTCCCATGCAGCTTGTAAAGACCCAAACTGCTGATGCAACCGTTGTAATAATATCGGGCCGACACCTGATAATTGTGACCAAGCTAGCCAATACGCGCGTTCTGACAACTTCCCATCCTCAATGACTATATATAGTATTCCCAGGCGCCTGTTTTGGATTTAAAGCTTACGATGAAACGTAACTATTTCTTAACTTGATGCTAAGTTGTACACACTTGTTAAAATAAGACAGCTTACAGCCTGTTGAGCATGAGTGAAACTGTTTACATCGAAACCAGCATTCTTGGTTATCTCACTGCCAGATCAACCAAAAATCTGATTATTGCTGGAAATATTGAGATTACAAGAGACTGGTGGGAATTACGCAGAAGTGCTTTTACTCTCTACATGTCACAAGTTGTTTTGGACGAGGTATCACAAGGTGATGCGGAAATAGCACCTCAACGGTTAGAGGTAGCTCGTGGAATCCCATTACTTGAAGTGACGGAAGCAGTTGAGAACTTAGCTGCTCAGTTTCTGGCGAGAAGTAATCTCCCAAGCAAAGCCTCTGAGTCGCGCTGTTCACATTGCATTGGCAACGGTCAATAAGCTCGATTACCTGTTAAGATGAAACTGCAAACACATTGCCAACGCTCAAATTCAAAAAAAGTTGTTGGGAATTTTTAACATTAGTTCCTGAAAAACAGGCGCCGGATGTAGTGCAACATACATAACAGACATAAAAGGCTCAGTCTTAAGGGTTGGAAGGTAAAGTACTTGCAGTTTCCAAAAGTATATGTAAGTACTCCTTGTTAACAGGTGTCCAGAAAAGAAAATTTTTTACAGTCTATAAAACAAGGTTGAGTACTCAGGAGATGATAGAAAGTTAGAAAGTGACATTTTTGAAGAAGCAGAATATACTGGCAACACCTCAACATTAAATTCTGTCTTTACAGTAAGTTTATTACATGCTTTGGAGGAAATAAATAATAATATTAATAGAGAAATTGCTCTCAAAAAATCTATTCAGCGTACAGAAGAATGGATGCGTGAGCAAGCACTAAAGGGTACTAACCAAGGAGCAGAGAATGCCCACACTATTTATGAAGAAATTATTAGTGTAATTATTTTATCATCAAATACTATAGTTCAAGATGAGTTGTCAAATTTATCATACAAAACCTTAATATCAGATATTGAATATTATGAAAGCAAAAGCCAAGATTTTGCTCGTTTTGGTTTAATGGCACCCTTAATTACAAAAAAGATTGCTAATATATTGCAATCTCATTCATTCTCAAGCTAATCATTCAATTATATCAAGTATTTTAAAACCTTATATTGATAGTATAGAAGCTCGCTTCGATGCTCTTGAGGATACGTGCAAAATTTTAACTATATTTGAAAATACAATTAATGATTTATTTTTTACTGATAAATCCATTAGGTTAAATGTTAGAGAAGGAATAAAAATTTTTACAGACAAAGGAGAGGAATTATCTTCAGAACTTTTGTCATCTGGGGAAAAGCAATTATTACTACTTTTTTGTAATACTCTCATCGTGCGCGATAAAGCAACAATATTTATCATTGATGAGCCAGAAATATCGCTAAATATTAAATGGCAGCGTCAGCTTATTCGCTCGCTACTAGACCTTACCAAAGGGAGTCAAGTACAGTTTATATTAGCAACCCACTCTATTGAATTATTGTCTCAGTATAACAATCATGTGATTAAGCTTCAAGCAGTGGGTGAATAATTAGAATCGCAGTTGATTGTTCGCGTTATAACGGAGGTTAAAGTTTGCTGCCATTATCAAAGGTAAAAGCACTCTTCATAATTGCTGGTCCTAGTGGATACCGATAATTAGAAGATGTCTCTAGCGTTACAAGCATTTCTGATACTCCTGCATCATAGAAATCAGCTGGCATCGCAAATTTTTCGATAATTTTCCCCTTTGCAGTAGCACTAATTTGTCCGCATGGGATTTTTTCGCCGTCAACAACTGCCCAAAGTCGGTAAACACTTCCAGTAGGTGGAGAGGGAAGATTTTGAATTGCAATGACACCTGTTTGGTGTTCTAGATTCAGTACAAAACTGCCAGAGGCATTTTTTGCTATATTCACACCCTTCATCGAAAACAGGCGGGTTTCTTTTTGTTGCAACAGTGTTTTAATATTATTGGCTATTTGGTTTTCTTGACGCAGGTGGTAATTATCTATTCCCAAATACAAAATTAAAATTGCCGCGACACTGCCGATGATTTGGCGCCAGGGTAAATTATAGGGAAGCGCGCGAACTGGACGACGTTGGGACGCTGAGAGATTTTTAGTCTCGTAGTCCTTTATATTACTAAGGATAGCTGCACGTAAATGTGGTGGTGGTTCAACAGCATTTAAACCATAAAGCACTTCATCTAATACTTGCTGTAACTGCTCTACTTCCAGTGCCAAGGATGGATTTTCTATAAGCATCTTCTGAAGCTCAAGATTTTCTTCAGGAGTTAGTTCACCCACAACATAACCTGCTATTAACTGTTGTATATATTGAGAATTTTCTGGTGCAGTCATAAGTAACTAATCAATAGCATTAAGTAGTATTTGTTTTAGTTTCAGCAGTCCTTGGCGCGTCCAAGTTTTTACTGTTCCTAGTGGTACGTCTAGTTGTTGAGCAATTTTCGACTGGCTAAGTTCAGCATCATAAGCCATCTCTATTACCTGACGTTGGTTGTCCGGTAGTTGGGTAAGGGCAGAGCGAACGGCAAGAGAACGTTCTGTTAACGAAGCTTGCTCAACCGGAGTTGGAGAAAGGGTTTCGGCGGTCACTGTTTGCCCAAAGCGCTGTATGAGATTAAGAATGCGACTCCTGCCTCGAATTTTATCTATTGCCCTTGAGCGCGTCATTGCTATTAAATAACGGAGGAAATGACTGTGGTTGGTATTAATAGTCGCATTGCACCACAAAGCCAGAAAAATCTCCTGCGTTAAATCCTCCGCTTCCTGCGGGTTTTGCAATACTTTCAGTGCAATTCCGTAGACGACCTGACCATAACGGTCATAGAGAGTACCTAGCGCCCCAGGCTGTTTTGCTTTTAGGGCGTTGAGCAACTCTGTATCTGTCTGGTGCAGGGGAGAATGTGACTCCATGCTGAGTGTGAATATACCTAGGTAGATATCAAGTTATACCATTGCGTTAGTAATGGCAGAAGTTTTACTTCTATTTATATAACGCTTGACGGAGGCAATTGGATTTTAGATTTTTAGAAGTCGGCGAAAATCATCTATGTAACGAAATGTAACGAGATTTGAGAAGGCAGAGGGTTTTTATGGAATATCCACAAACTTAAATCCAAATTCTTAGTTCGTTCGTTATAGGAATAGAAGCAAACAATAACCCATACAATTATTTATTCCGTTAATGCTTGCTTGTAGAGATACGATATGGACAGGGCTTGCGATGCCCATTCCACAAGATAGACCACAAGATGGAGATTGTGTCTCTACTGAAACAGTCTTTTTGACTTGCAAATCATCCGCATGAAAACAAATTGAGTAGGTTTTTGCCTACTTGGTTTGATTGTCTTATCCAAACAACTCTATTAACGAGGTAAAAATATGCAACGTTACATTCTCCCAATTTTATCAGCTTTATTAATATCTCCTGTACTAGCAAACACTGCTACTGCACAAACCCCAATGACATATAACCCAGTCGTGACAAACAGTGGCGCCAGTCAAATTAATCCTTTCAATCTAGCTTTTATGGCTGAACGCGGTTACTTACAAAATGTAGGTATCAAGGGTGGGAACACTTTGTTAAACGCGCATAAGTCGGGAACGCTGACAGCTAAAAATATTGTTCAAGCTGCGGTGAAAGCAAAGCTACTATCAGAGCAAACTCTATCTGACCAAGGATATTTAAGCGCACTCGAATCACAACTACAATCCTTAGAAGAAGATTAGGAATTTGATAATGAAATTAGTTTTCCGCAAATATCACCGACAGATTGCACTCACAGTGTGCTTACCACTAACTATTACCGCAGTTACAGGTATTGGCATGACAGTCGCCGATGAGTGGTTGCATCAAGCCGAATTAGTTGCATTTCTACTCCAAATTCATACGTTCCAATTTTTAGGACTATCAGCAATTTTACCCATACTTAACGGATTGGGACTACTGACTTTAATTGCAACTGGACTAAATATGATGGGTTTATTTTCGAGGAGCCAAAAGTCAAAACAAATCAAAAAGTAAATAAGTCACAAATTGCATCTGTGTTCATGACGCTATATGAAATATATCTCTTACTTGCTTCAAGGACTTGCTTCTACAATTCTGGTAATTTTGCTTTCTTTAACATCCTGTACCCCTAACCGACAATCTATAACACCTACACCCCAACCGCAAGAAATTACCACCAATACCGCAAATCCTACTGTCAAAATCGTTAATTTCAAATATCTACCAGCAGATATTAAAATAAATGCTGGTCAATCCGTACAGTTCGTTAACCAAGACGAAGAACCACACACTGTTACCTCCAAAGATGGCGCCTTTGATTCAAAGGGACTAGATAACGCCCAAGTTTGGAAACACACCTTTACGCAACCAGGAACCTTTCCTTACTTGTGTTCAATTCATCCCTATATGAAAGGAACAATTACTGTTGATACCAGTAAAAAGTAAAAAGGCACTCTTAAACAACTTTTACTTCAAATAGGAAAACAAAATGAGACGTAGAAAGTTTATTGAACACGTTGGCTGGACTGGTCTTGGTATACTGTGGGTAGTGGGAGAAAATGGTTTACTTGCATCCTGTTCCGTTAGAGATTTGCAAGGTCAGAAATTAGCAAATTCTGCACCCTTATCATTCGTGCAAATCAGCGACACACATTTAGGTTTCAATAAGGAAGCAAACCCTCACGTTACTACCACTCTGCAACAAACTATCAACGCTATAAATTCACTACCCACTCCACCAGCGTTCATTGTTCATACTGGAGACATTACGCACCTTTCCAAACCGGAGGAATTCGACACAGCAAAACAATTTCTTTCCCAATTAAAAGCACCACTGTTTACCCTTCCTGGTGAACATGACACGATAGGAGACAGGGGGAAAGCTTATGGAGAAGCATTCAGCCAAAAGGACAAAAGAGAAGGTATGCAAATATGGGACTATAATGGTGTGCATTTGATTTCCCTGACCAATGTAATAGAATTTGGGGAAACTGGTACTGGAAAACTTGGTCAAGCGCAACTGGACTTACTAGAAAAAGACCTTGCAGCGCAGAAACAAAACACGCCAATAGTTATTTTTACCCATATTCCTTTGTATAATCTTTATCCTCAATGGGGTTGGTCAACCGCCGACTCAGGCAAAGTACTCTCGTCATTATCTCGCTTTTCTTCTGTTACTGTTCTCAGTGGTCACATTCATCAAGTAATTCAACATAGTGAAGGTAACATTCGATTTAGTACGGCTGCATCTCTTGCTTATCCTTTGCCGGCGCCTGGAAAAGCTGAAAAACCAGGGCCAGTCACTTTACCAGAAAAAGATTTACTGGCAGTGTTAGGTTTCCGCACACTAGAATTTGTACCTGGTAATTATGTTAAAAATGACCAGCATTCTCTAGCTTAAAGTCTTCCAAATCAAAAAACAGCTGTAGGATGGGTCCCGCCCGTCCTATATCCAATGCGTTCCCGTTGATACCTACCTTCCAATAGGTAGGGATTAATTTTTTGGAAGCCCAATATCATAAACAGGCGCCGACAAAATGGATTGAACAACTAAATTATTTGACAAGTCATGCTAATATGTCTATACTATGATGATATCAATTAAAGCTTAATGCTTGCTTAAAACTTACGATACTCTTACAATCATGAATCGGTGCGTGACGCTACAAGTTTTATATCTACGTTGAAATTTCCTTATAGCGTCACGCACCCTACGGTTTTTATTTGCCCGGAGCGCAAGTCCTGTTGCTTTTAAATTTTGATAAGTGTATACGAATAGTTTTGAAGGGGTAAGAAAAGTATAGATAAGAATCACAAGGAGAAGCCAGTAATGAGTTATAATACAGCTGTAAATGAAATATATCAGCGAGTAATGGCGCATACTGCTTTTTATTATGATGGTGTGCCAACTACAGGATTTATAGAAGCGGCAGATATTTGCAAAAATAACCAATATTTAGAAAAGCGCATTAAGTATAGTGCTGTAATTGATACTCAGCAAATTAACGCTATAGCAATCTATGAATTATCTGGTTCGCCTTGTATTTATTTTACTCAGTTAAATGAACCTAACTTGATGAAGCTGTCTTTAATCTTTATGGTTTAGATGATAAAGAAAGCATTTTATTTGAAGATACTACGCAAATCACGATTGACTGGTATATGAATCGTGAAAAATCTATAGCGTTAAGAAAACCATTGCCAGTTGAGACGCCTATCCTACGAGTTTTTCAATGATATCGGCTGCTTGGGTTACTCTCCCAGTGCAGCTGATGGCTTTTTGTAATTTGACTACGTTCTGCTTGTACTAGTTTTGCGTCAGTTCTTTATTCTTGAGGCTCCCCTGGCTAAAGCCGAGGCAGCAACCACCCGATCTGTTTTGGTTTGACTACTGAGTTTATTGCAGGCGCCAACTCGGTTTGAATAACGCTGTGTTCTCCTTGAGGCATTAGTTTTTGAATTATGTACCCGTCAATATATTCGCTAGCCGGTTCTGTCTCCGGCAGTTTCAAAAATTCTTCTAATGTAAGGACTTGAGCAAGGGACTGTAACATTTAAGGCTTCTTCCAAGAACTTTAGGGCGCCACTTCTCTACTATTTTACTAGAAAATGTTTGTAGTATTGATGCCCGTCCACTCATCAAAACAATAAGCTTTACAATCCAATTTCGATAAGTTATACAGGTATTGTAAGTGAGTTGACTGTAAAAATAATCACCATGATATTAAAATATACTGCTGGCTATATTCCAGGTAAAAAATCAGAGGGTGCAAAACTTCATCAAATAGGACGTTTCCGGAGTAAGCAGTTGCCACCCAAAGTTGACCTGCGTAAATATATGACCGACGTAGAAGAGCAGGTTGGTAATAGTTGTGTTGCTAATGCTTTTGTTGGTGCTTATGAATACCTTGCAAAACGGGCTTTAGGCGAATCTAGTGATGTAAGCCGTTTGTTTGTTTACTATAACGCGCGGTCGCTGCATAATAGCGAAAACGAAGACAAAGGGACGCAAATGGAACTAGCAATTGATGCTTTGTGCAAGTATGGAGCGTGTTCAGAAGAACTTTGGGCTAATGAGGAAGAGCTAATATTAGAACAACCAGATGATTTAGCCTACGAACACGCAGCTAACTTCACAATTGAAGAAGCTGAGTTCGTTGAAACTGACCTTGACACATGGCGCCATACTTTAGCAGAAGGATATCCAATTGCCTTTGCTCTCAATACATTTAATTCTTTTGATGAAGCTACAAAAAATCAGGGGCGAGTACCAATGCCTAAGTCATCTGATAATGTGCGGAAAACCCACGGATGGCACGCAATGCTGTGTGTTGGCTACTCAGATAAAGACAAAATGTTTATAGTACGCAACTCATGGGGTTCAGAGTGGGGAGATGAAGGATACTGTTATATTCCCTACGATTATGTAATTCACAAAGAGTATAACGGAGACGATTCGTGGATTATTAAATCTGTTAGCGATTTAGATTTTAGTGCCGAGGTTTGGCAAGAAGATGAGTCAGTTTTTGCAGACGAAGGTTCTTTGTTGCTATTTGATTTTTATGTCACAACTTCTGACCCAGAGGGTTTTGCAACCGATTTAGAAAATCTATGTCAAAATTATGTAGAAAGCGAGGAAGAATATTACTTTGACTACGAATATGAAGAACAAGATGATGAAAGCTTTGTTCTTAATATTCTTAACTTTGACCTGACAATTGATGATGCAAGCGAATTCCTTGAGGAGTTAGATGCGCTTTGCGATGAGTACGCTATTGATGGTGACTACGACTACTGTATTGATGGCGAGGACTGCGAAGAGGAATAGAAAAATTGGCAACGGATGATGAACGGATGTAACGGATGGTTATTTGTTAAAAACAAAATCTAATTATTTAAAGCAGCTTATCCGTTACATCTGTTGTATCCGTTGCAAAGTGTGTCATCCATGTATATACAATTATTTCAACTCTTGACCTCGTGCTAAAAGTTCAATTATTTCGCTGCGAGTCAGGTTATTAGCCTTTGCGATGGCATCTAAGTTTTCCCAAGCAGTATCGGTAAGTCGTATTGAGCGTAAGCGTTTCGGTTCTTTATAATCTGGTTCAAACTTACCTGTAGCAGAACGTTTGCGTCGTGAAGATTTGTCCTTATTCAATACCTTCGCCAAAAATATGATTGGCAAAAAGACTTTTGCCGTCAACGTTTCCAGTCAAACAAAATATTGAATCTGTCTGTTATACGTTGACCTCAGAGTCTTTATATACCAAGGTTTTGAATTTAAAAACCCGGTGTGGAATAACGGGACGGAGTTTTTAACTAGTCTGGGAATTATAGCGCTCCTGCACTCTGATACGAAAAAGCCTTAATTCTAGAAGCGTTGATGCTACGTTACGACTCCCAAATCTGGCGAAGGTATTGCTTATTAGCAGAATATTTATTTTCATCTAACTGAACGTTGGCAGTAATTAAGTTAACTAAGTTATCAATCAGTCTTTGAGGCTCTATTGGCATAATATCCCCACTTTGGAGCATATGTTTAATCATCACAACATAAAATAAGGCGCCTAAGAATATACGTGCTGTTGCCTCTGGGTCGGTTAATTGTAATTCTGGATGAAACTGCAAATACTGAGTAATATTATTAACAAATATTTTTTGAGGGTTTCGTCGAATTGTTTGACCAATCAAAGTCAACCCCAAGTTCGTCAATTTTAGTTCTAAGGTTTTTAAAAGTATTATTTGAGCGAATCATTTTTGATACTGGGTAACTTATAGCATTGGGTAAAATATCCAATATTTGCTTTACCCCTTTAGGATTAAGTGAATGAACAATAATCTTGGCTTGTATATTTCTAGAAGGCTTTATTGACCGAGCAACGTCTGCGCCAGTTAATTCGCCACGTAAATTGTAGTCGAGAGATATAATATCAAAGTCATAGGCATTAATTAGTGTTATGGCACGATTTCCAGTATTAGCTAATATCCAAGCATGAGAGCGATACAGAGAAGTTAAAACCTTTTGACGTTCTTCAGTATCTTCTATAATTAAAACTCTAAGCGGCACTGTAGAGTGGGTCTGATGATTTTGTTGGGTCAATGTATTCTCCGAGTGCAATTGAAAAACAACTAGCTACTTTATCAAGGGTCACATCTTGCCGTAGAAGTAAATAGTCACTATCAAAATCATCTACTAGGTAAATGCAGTAGAATAGTTCGCTTTCATTATCAAAGAGATAAGAAACCGCTACTTGTTTAGCTTCTGAGGACTCAAAATTTTCTTGAAGAGTCCAAATACGAATATCACGACATATTTTACCAATACAATTTTTTAATTGAGGTGGAACTAGAGAAAGCTTTGAGAGTTGGTATAGTTTTGTAAAATCGTCATTTTCAAGAGTCATTGGTAACACTACAATCGATAGTTGTTCTCCGTAAATATCAAGTCCATAAGTAAGATTCCCTTCAAAATGCAACTGCAATGCACCCGAATTATAAGAGAAGTACTCAGCTTCGGTAAAATGCCCACCTTCAAGAAAAGATGGGAGATCAATTCCAAAAAAACGGTCAATTTCTACTAAGCGACGACCAATACATAAGCCAAGTAAATCTTTTTGTTTTAATGGCAATAAAGTTAATAGTTCAGTATCTGTCAACATATTATTTCTCTTCCTTCTTATCTTTTAATATTTTTTTAAATCTCTCAACAATATTCTGGACATCTCCTTTTGGACCTTGTTTACGAAAGCCGAAGCTTGTTGGGTCGTTTAAAAATACTGTACCATCACTTTTTCTAATAAGAAATTGAAAATCACCTACGTTTGCTCCTGCATTTTTTAATTTTTGATAAATATCTTCTAAATCATCTATTGTTTTTTGAGTAACGAACTCAGTGTATTCAGGCGGACTTAGAGGTTTTCTAGTTCTCCCGATGATTGATTTACTACCTACAGCATCCTCAATTTTCTCCAAAAGTAAACCATATTCGCCATTTGCAAGCTGAACTCTCTTAATATAAACGGTCGGAACATCTAAAGTTTCTAATTCTATCATAGCTTTTGCTTCGTTTGGTAAACGACCGCCCCCTTGCTTAAATATTAAATTTGTATCTTCAACTACGTTATACAGTGTACTCGTGTAACCTCCTTTCTCACCTGGCTGGCTAAATATTGTACCTTTTGTTACAGATTGTGGTAGTTCGCGTTTAGCTCGAAAAACTTGCGCTAGCTTACTAATTCGAGCAATAGCCTCTTCTAGTGAGCTTTCAATAGCTTCTTGAATAATCATATTGACTATTGAATCTTCTCTAGACAGAAGGTCATTTAGGTCAACCCAAACCTCGGGAGGCAGTTTCTTGACATTCTCTAAGGTTTTCTCAGAGCAAGTACCTATATATAATATATTTTGTGGGGAAATTTCTTCCAACTCTTTGTTCCTATTTAATCTTTGAGTGCTTCATCAGAAATATTTATGCCATATTTTGATGCTCATACTCAAATAGCATTTTGAGCACCATGCTAGCAAACTATTTAGGGCTTGCTGAAAAAGTCACTAGCGAGGCAATCCAGAAGCTACAGAGCTTAAAAATAGTTGGTTTCGGAGCGCGCGTTTCAGATTTATACCGATTTAATATGAAGCTGCAAATAACTAAATCCCCCCAACCCCCCGCGTGGAAGGCAGGGCTGATTCATTCTAAAAAGAATAATCCACTATTACCCTTTGTGAACTTTCGTGGTCTTTGTGGTTCATCAAAGAAATAAACCACTTTTGTCACGCTCGTACACAAAGATAAAGACAGAAGTTAAGAGTAATCTCGTAGCAAGTTCAAACTTAATTTGATTTACTTCCAAGAATGAAACAGCCCTGCCGCGTGGAAGGGGGGCTAAGAATAATAATGTGCATCCTCATATAAAAATGGTATAAGCTATTGCAGATGGCGATCGCAATTTGTAAAAACTCTTCTAGAGACGTTACCTGTAACCTCATCCTCACAATTGCTAGATTTAGTATTCCCAGATTTTTGAAATTATTTACTAAACGAGCCAAAAATTATCCCGGAATTTCAATAATAAATTCTGTACCCTCACCCAGAACTGAGTTGCAAATCAACTTTCCGCCGTGAGTTAATTCGACAATTTGCTGTGCTATCGCCAATCCCAACCCTGTGCCTTTACCCACGGCTTTTGTAGTAAATAAATGGTCAAATATTTTTTCTACGACCTCTTCGCTCATTCCCTTAGCATTATCTACAATAGCAATTTTAACATAATTATTCTCTGTTGAAGTTGTAATTAGAATTCGGTTGGGATTGGCTTTTATTTCTTCAAAGTTGCGGGCATAATTTGATTCTTCTAAGGCATCAATAGCATTTGCTAGAATATTCATAAATACCTGATTTAATTGCCCAGGAAAACATTCAATTTGAGGTAAATTGCCATATTCAGTTATCACTTCAATAGCTGGACGTTGTTCGTTAGCTTTTAGACGATGCTTGAGAATTAAAATCGTGCTATCAATGCCTTCGTGGATGTTAAAAGGTACTTTGTAATCTTGATCTGCACGTGAGAAAGTGCGGAGACTAGTACTGATATTTTTCAGGCGGTCGCACGCCATTGTCATCGAATCAAGCATTTTTGGTAAGTCTTCTAAGCTATATTCCAAGTCAATTGTTTCAGCATGAGCGATAATTTTATCAGTCGGTGATGAGAGACATTCTTGATATAATTTTAAGTGTTCCACAATATCAGCAACAGTGGGTTTAGCTTGTTTGATACTGGCAGAAATAAAGCCCAAAGGATTATTCATTTCGTGAGCAACACCAGCAACTAAGTTACCCAAAGCAGACATTTTTTCACTTTGAATCATTTGTAATTGAGCTTGTTGTAAATTCTGTAATGCTTGTGCTAATTCTTGTGATTTTTGCTGTAAAGCAAGTTCAGCTGTTTTGCGATCGCTAATATCTCGCATTGCAACTACTGCACCAACTTTGTTACCCGAAGAATCGACGATCGCTTGTCCACTGGCTAACAAAATTCTCTTCAAACCATGCTTGGGTACAATTACCATTTCGGCATTTTCGACTATTTCCCCTTGTAAGGCACGAAACAAAGGAATTTCCGTGGTTGATAAGGGTGTTTGCCCATCAGGTTGATAAAGTGAGAAGTGTTCTGCCCATTGTTCCGGTGGTAATGATTCTACTGGTAAGCCATAAAATTCACGAGTTGCTTTGTTAAATAAGGTCAAGTTACCACTAGCATCACAAACAACAATCCCATCAGTAATATTATGGATGATGGCATTCAAAAACTCCCGTTCTTTGGCTAGAGATGCTTCAGTCTGTTTTAATTGTGCCAGTGATGCTTGTAATAACTGGGATTTTTGCTGTTCTCGCTGATAAAGTTGGGCATTTTCTAGGGAAATGGCAGCTTGAGAGCAGAGAAGGTTGAGCAGTTTGACGCGATCGCTACTAAATGCTCCAGTTGCGATCTGGTTTTCTAAGTACAATACCCCCAGCAACTTCCCTTGATGTAAAATCGGGCTACATAAAATACTCTTGGGTTGTTGTTGCTGAATGTAGGGGTCATTGATAAATTGCGGATGCACCGTGGCATCAACAATCACCATTGGCTGTAAGCTGCGTTTAACAGTATTAATTAACCCAACTGGCACGTCAATAGATTCTTCAACTGGATGTGGATTAGTCAGCATTGAAGAAAAATCAACTTTGGTATTTTGATTGTGATTTTGCCCCAACAAAGCTAATCCCCGCACCAGTAAATTACCTGATTCAGCAAGCATTAACACGCACTTATCAGCCCCTGCATTTTCGATGACGATAGAAAGCAATGATGAAAGTAGTTTTTCCAGTTCGATTTCGCTTGAAATAGTTTGGGAAGCTTTGAGGATGGTGGCTAAATCTAAAGCCACAGAGATGCTACTACTACTAGAAGTGGCGCCACTGGTTCCGGTAACACTTCCTAATGTGAAGAGAGTTTCGGTAGTTGAGAGGGGAGAACGGGTTTGTTGAAGAATGAGAGCCAGCAGTTGTGGGTAGCGTTTTTCTAGATCAGCGACTTTGGCTTTGGCGCCCCAGCGAGCATAGCCATAATAAGCTTCAATCATGTATTCCCGAGCAATGCGCTGTTTACCCCATTCCAGGTAGAACTTGGCTGCCAGTTCGTTGGCAAGGCTCTCTTCATGGAGATACTCGTTGGCTTTGGCCAGGGAGATCGCGCGATCGTAATGTTCGCTGGCTTCTGCTTTTTGCCCCAATACTCGACAGCGTTCTGCGGCAATTAACGCACAGCGGTGAGCCTGATTACTGGGCGCATGAACTGCCCAATGGGTCAATTTTTCCAAATTAATACCAACTTGCTCTAGAATAACTGCCTTGTCTGCATCCGTAGCATCTGGATAAACCACTAACTGCACTAATGCGTTGTAGAAGTAGAACAGTGGAACATGCAGCAGTCCAGTTGCTGCACTTAAATACTGCTGGATCAACCGAGCATTTTCCATCGCCTGGTCATACCGCCCAAACAGGTAGGAGAGAAAAAGTTTACAAAAAGAAATTTGGAACAGCGCCAGTGATTGATTGGCTTCTAAATGGCGCTGGATCGATATTGCTTCATCATAGTGTTCGCTGAACAGTCGATCGGGTTCAGCCGTCGGCTCCAGTAGATTGAGGACAGTTTGATAGTAAATACTTTGAAGACCAAAATAGAAATTTTGGCGAAGTTGCTGCATCACCTGGCGATGTTCTGTCATCGCTTGCAGCAGAGAAGTGAGTTCTTGCCCACTGAAGTAGGCTGTGTAGCCATAGCATAACAGGCTGAGGGCGGCATACTCCCGATCGCCCGTTTCCAGCCCTTTGGTATAGGCTTGCAAGTAGCCTGAGAGAGTATCTTTTGTCAGTTCTTTCCAATAACTGAGGTGCGCGTGAAATCCGAGAAGGGTTTTTGCATGAAGCCTGGAGGCATGAAGCTGCTCCAGCAGATTCACCCCCAGTAATCCAAAGCGGTAGCCTGTCTCAACGTCATTCAATTGAGAGCAATGTATCAACCCATACATCACATAGCTGTAAGTTGATTCTGGTGCATTCCCATGTTGTACAGATAAATTCACTTGAGCCAGGGTGATCAGAGGAACTAGACCTGGAGCCACCTGATAGGCAACCGAAATGATGTGACAAAGAATCACCATCGCCGCTTTGGGTTGGGCTGCTGTCATCTGCGGGAGTTCCAGTAAAGATTCGATTTCTCTACCTGTGAGCAAGGTTTGAGTCTGCTCAAAGGCTTGTTGAATATCCGCTGGCGTGGGTTGCTTTGGCAGTTGCACCCCCAAATGGTTCAGCACTTCCCTTGCCAGTTGCATCGCTTTATCAAGTTGGTTTTGGGCAATGCAGGTTTGAATTTTCGTGACGTAGACCCCGGAGCGATCCAGCCAAGACTGGGTATGATTCAGCACCACTTGCGCCAATGGCTCAACTTGTTCAAAATTGGTGTTCAGGCAAGCGGACTCGGCTGCTCCCTCGTACAAAGCCAGGGTGAGATCGTAATGGCGTTGCCAACAATCGCTCGGTAACAGAGAAATCGCAGTTTGATAATAATTGAATGCGGCTCCATAGGCAGTTGCATTCTTGGCTTTTTGTCCAGCCTTCAAGTTTAAATGCACTAGTTGCTGCTGCTCTTGCTCATCTGTAATTAGGGATGCACCTTTATTGAGGTGATTAGCGATCGCAAAAACGTTCTCATCCCGTTCATCGATCGCGGTAGCTTGTAGCAATAAACGTCCAATTTGCAGATGAGTCAACTGTTTTTGATCTTCAGCAATCAGAGAATAGGCAGCTTGCTGTACTCGGTCATGTAAGAATTTGTATGTCACAATTTCTTGATTTTCCGATGTACTTGCAAGGGTTTCTTGCCTCACATATTCTTGCCCCACATAAAACTTATAAACATCACCAATTGGTAAAATTAATTCTTCTTGTAATGCTTTCCACAAACTAGCAGCCGTCTCAATTTCACATTGTTGTGAAACAATCGCTAAAGTTGCTAAATCAAAAGAATTGCCAATACAAGCAGCTAACTGCAATACCTTTTGAGTTGATAGCGGTAATTTTCGCAATTGCCAATCCATAAAAGCTACCACATCATCTGTAACAGCTTGAATTTTTACTTGGGTAATGTCACATTGCCAGCAGCCAGACTCCAAGTTAAATTCAATTAATTCATCTTGATGTAATGCTTTGAGAAACTGTGTAGCAAAAAACGGATTACCTTGAGTTTTTTGATAGAGAAATACAGAAAAATTCCAAGCTAAATCTTCTGTAGATTTTAGTGTATCAGCAACTAATTGATTGACTGTGACTTGACTTAATGTTGCAAGAGTAATTGTATTAACGGCTGCTGAGTTTTTTTGGATATTGCTCAAAGTCAACATTAATGGATGTCCGGCGTTGACTTCATTATCACGGTATGCTCCAATTAATAAAAGATGATCTGTATCAGCCATCAATAGCTGCATTAATTTCAGTGATTCTGAATCAGCCCATTGTAAATCATCTAAAAACATTACTAAGGGATGTTCAGCACTAGTAAAAACTTGAGTAAATTTTTTAAACAATAAATTAAAGCGATTTTCTGCGGCATTTCCTGATAATTCTACGGCAGCTGGTTGTTCGCCAATAATTCTGATTAATTCAGGGATAACTTCAATAATTACCTGTCCATTTTCGCCGACAGCCTCTAAAATTTTCTTTTTCCATTGCTCTATTTGAACATCACTTTCTGTTAATAACTGTCCCATTAAATCTCGGAATGCTTGCACAAAGGCACTGAAAGGAATATTCCGTTGAAATTGGTCATATTTGCCTTTGATAAAATAGCCGCGTTGGCGTACAATTGGTTTATGCACTTCGTTGACGACTGCTGTTTTCCCAATCCCAGAAAAACCAGCAACGAGCATCATTTCTGTTGCACCTTGGCTGACACGTTCAAATGCTTGTAGCAGGGTTGTTACTTCGGTTTCTCTACCATACAATTTATCGGGGATGATAAAGCGATCGCACACATCCCTCTGTGCAATTTCAAAGTTATCTATAGCACCAGCAACTTGTAGCTGATGTAAACATTTTTCTAAATCAAACTTCAACCCCAATGCACTTTGATAGCGGTCTTCAGAATTTTTCGCCATCAATTTCATCACGATATCTGAAAGCACTTGGGGTATTTCTTCCCTGTTCCCTAATTCTGTAGGCATTTTGGCAATATGACAATGCACCAATTCCATTAGGTCATTTGATGAAAATGGTAATTCTCCTGCCAATAATTCGTAGAAAGTTACACCCAAGGAATAAAAATCTGTGCGGTAGTCAATTCCGCGATTCATCCTTCCTGTTTGCTCTGGAGAAATATAACCAAGTGTGCCTTCTAAGACATTGGGATTGATTAGTGTTTGCGTTTCTCGTGGTAGTAGAGATGCAATACTGAAGTCGATTAATTTAATTTGTTTGGTTTGGGGATTAATTAAAATATTGGCGGGTTTTATATCTTTATGGATAATGCGTTCGCGGTACAATAAATCTAAGGCATTGCAGAGGGCGATCCCCACCTCTAAAAACTCGTGTAGAGATTGTAAATTTCCCCGTACTCTCCATTCTTTAAGAGAAATCCCCCCAAAATCTTCCATCACTAACGCATAGCCATTTTGGTAGGGTTCTAGGCTGTAGGTTTGGATGATTACAGATGAGTGAAGGTTTTTAGCTATGGTGTACTGATTGCGAAATTGCACCAGTTCGCTGAAGCTGGGATAGGGATTTTTTAGCAGTTTAATGACTACAGGTTTGTCGTCAATCTCTCGATATCCTCGATAAACTACGGTTCTGGAACCATTGTAGAGTTCTTCACTGATCTGATATCCAGGGATACCCACTAAACAGCTAACCATATTGTCCTCATCTCACAATTTCTAAATTTAGTATTCCCACGACTAACGGCGCCTAAATCGTCCTAATATTAACTTTTATTACAATTTTTTGCTAAAAATGGTACGAACAAGTACAAAATGTGTTTTTTAACCTGCATTAATTCATTAATCTTTATACAACTTAAGGTAACAGCTTAAGTTAGCACTTTAACGCCTTTATCTTTACTAGCGTCCGAAAGTACTTGATTACATACTGTAGTCAGTAAATGCTTCAAGGCATTTTCTGATTGCAGAACATACTTGATATTACAACACAAAGCTTTCCGGAAAGTATATTTTTTAACACTTTAGTAAACCAAAAACCACAATATTCCCAGAATTTTCCAAAATTTAAGGGGGGACTCTAGCCATGACAGATACAGTTATTAATCCTGCTGAATATCCCGAAGTTACGCAACAACTCTCTGAAAACATTATTCTTACTACTTTCAATACCTTCGCCAGATTTAAGAACTGCTGGAGCAGGCACTAGCTGGGTGAATGCGCCCTAAA